>CAYRRL010000158.1:0-6868 GCA_964426665.1 uncultured Ferruginibacter sp.
CAATTTTGCGGCAGTAACTTTATATACTTTGACAACAATGGCGAGCCCAACGTCAGGCGGTACGGTAACCGGTGCTGGTACTTATGAATCAGGTGTTAGGGCAACTGTTACAGCCACAGCCAACGCTGGCTATACATTTGCTGGCTGGAGCGGTGCCACATCAGGTACACTGGCTACACAAACTGTATTAATGGATGGGAACAAAACGGTTACAGCTATCTTCACGCCAATAAATTACACACTTACGGCAACAGCGAGCCCAACGGCGGGCGGCACAGTAACCGGGGCAGGCACTTACGCTTATGGTGCAACAGCCACATTGACGGCCACTCCGGCAGCAGGTTATTTGTTTACTGGCTGGAGCGGCGCCGTAACAGGCACAGCAGCCACTGTAACAGTAGCGATGACCGCCAACAAATCTGTTACGGCTACCTTCACGCCAATAACTTATACACTTACAGCAACGGCAAGCCCAACGGCGGGCGGCACAATAACCGGCGCAGGCACTTATGCTTATGGTGCAACAGCCACATTAACGGCTACCCCGGCAGCAGGCTACAGGTTCATAGGCTGGACAGGCGCTGCTACTGGTTCAGCTACTACTGTAACTGTAACTATGAATGCGAACAAGTCTGTTGTTGCTAACTTTACTGTTAGCACAACCACTTATACATTAACAGCAACCGCAAGCCCAACAGAGGGCGGCACCATAACTGGAGCAGGATCTTACTCATCAGGTGCCACAGCTACATTGAGGGCAATGGCTAATACTGGCTACACATTTACCGGCTGGAGCGGTGCTGTAACTGGCACAGCCGCTACTACCAGTGTTGTTATGAACGCCAACAAATCTGTAACGGCCAACTTTGTTGCTGATGCCACTGTTCGTATTGAAGATGATTTGCTTGGAACAACTGGCCTGTGCACCATCGATGGTATTATCAGCAACAACGGCGGGGCTAACAACGGGCGCAGTGTTAACCTCACCAATTCGCTTGCAAAAGGGCTTAACTGGAATGTGAATGCAGGAGCAGCTGGAACATATAAACTCAGGTGGAGGTATGCTAATGGAAGCACCTCTAATTCTTTCTACATGAAGCTTATCATTAATGGTTTGGTAGTAGACGATTCTGTTCCTTTCCCCAAAACAACGGGCAGCTCAACATTTGTTGTAACTGCTGATGTATCTTATGGATTAATAGCTGGCAATAATTCCATACGCCTTGAGACAATCGAATCGAAAGCTGCAGCAGATATTGATTGGATGGAAATAACCGGGTATGCTCCTGTCGCCAATTCTTGCGGAGCTGCAAGGCCAGCCCCTGTTTCTACGGAATCTTTAGTGGCTCAAAAGTCAGGCGTTTACCCCAACCCGGCAGCAGGCAATATTAATATCGGCTTTAACCTTCCCGAAGCACAAAGAATGTCGTTTGTGATATTAGATGCAGCGGGCAGCCCGGTAGCAACAATAAAAAGCCAGGTGTATATGGCAGGCTATAATGTGGTGCCTTATAATATGACAGGCAAAACCCCCGGTATTTACACTGTAATAGCAACAGGCGACAAAAATGTAAGGTTTGCTTACAAGTTTATGGTATCGCAATAAGAAATATCCCAACCTTAATCAACCGACGGGGCCGCTTAAGCGGCCCCGGTTTTTTTTACCATATAAGGGGGGTATTCAAAAAAAATATAAATAACACTAACGGGCTGCATAAAAAAAGCAAAACGGCTATATTTGCCCACTTAATAAATTGCATATATGAATTATAAACGGATCAACAACATCACAGGATGGATTGTTTGCTTAATTGCCTGTACAGTATATACTATGACGATGGAAGCAACAGGCAGCCTTTGGGACTGCGGCGAGTTTGCCTCCAGCGCTTATAAACTGCAGATACCGCACCCGCCCGGAGCGCCATTGTTTGTGTTGATAGGCCGTTTGTTTATGATACCCTTTGGCCCGCAAACCGCTGCTATTGGTGTAAACCTGATGAGCGCCCTTGCCAGTGGGTTTACTATTTTATTTTTGTTTTGGAGTATTACCCACTTCGCAAAAAAAATATTGCAGAAAGATGGCAATGAATTGACAGGCGGGCAAATATTCTCTGCCATGGCTGCCGGAACTGTGGGGGCTTTGGCATATTGTTTTTCGGATTCGTTTTGGTACAGCGCTGTAGAGAGCGAAGTATATGCCTTGTCATCTTTTTTTACTGCTGTGGTTTTTTGGGCGGTGCTTAAATGGGAAGATGCTGTTACTGAAGAACAAGAGAAAGGGATTACAGGCCACTTCACAGGTGCCGACAGATGGATTATCCTCATATTTTATTTGATGGGCCTTTCAATAGGAGTGCACTTATTAAACCTGCTTACAATACCTGCCGCCGTAATGGTATATTATTTTAAAAGGTACAAAGTAACAACCATGGGAACAGTTGTTGCCTTCATTATTGGTTGTGTTATTACAGGGCTGGTTCAAAAATTTGTGATACAGTATTCCATCAAAGGGGCCGGCACGTTTGATATTTTATTTAAAAATGATTTTGGGCTGCCGTTTTTCACTGGCTTTGCTTTCTTCTTTGTATTGGTAGCAGTACTGATTTATTTTGGGTTGAAAGTTGCAAATAAGAAAAACTGGAACTTTTTAAAACTAAGTTTATGGTGCACAGCTTTTATGCTGCTTGGCTATTCGTCTTATTTAACAACATTGATGCGTTCCAATGCTGACCCTGCTGTGGATATGTATAATGTAGATAACCCGGTAAGCCTTGTAGGTTATTTAAGCCGTGAGCAATATGGAGAAACACCTATTATGTTTGGGCCTGATTTTACAGCCGGGAATGTAGCAGGGGAAGCGTACGAGCCGGATGTTACTTACGAAGACACATACATTAAAACAAAAAATGGCTACGAGAAGAAAGGGAAAAAACAACATGTACAATACCAGGCACAGGACGAACATCTTTTCCCCCGCATGTGGGACGCCGGTGATGAGCAGGGGCATGCCAGCTACTACGCACAGTTTGCAAATATTACAAAAGTAAATGTGGAAGAAGCATCCGAAAATGGCAAAAAGGCTACAATGCAGCGCTGGAGCGACAAGCCAACCTTTGGCCAAAACGTAAGCTTTTTTATGCAATACCAGCTTGGGTGGATGTACCTGCGCTACTTTATGTGGAATTTTGCAGGCAAGCAAAACGATGTGCAGGGCGTAAACATGGGCAATGTGCGTGACGGCAACTGGAAAACAGGCATAGCTTTTATTGACAATATGCTTTTGGGCGACCAAAGCAAAATGCCCGACAGCATGAAGCATAACAAGGCCAATAATAAATTGTATTGCCTGCCGCTCATACTTGGCATACTCGGTTTGTTCTATCAATATAAAAAAGACAGGCGGGATGCATTGGTCGCCGGTTTGCTTTTCTTCTTTACCGGCATTGCAATTGTAGTTTATCTGAACATGCCGGGCAACATGCCAAGGGAGAGGGATTATGCATTTGTGGGTTCTTTCTATGCCTTTGCAATATGGATTGGGCTGGGCGTATTATTTATAAAAGATTTGATTGCAAAATTTGCTGGCGGCAGTGTTGCTAATTATGCAGCAGCAGGCATTTGCACACTGGCTGTGCCTGTGCTGATGGCCAGCCAGGAATGGGATGACCATGACCGCAGCAAAAAAACTTTGGCCAGCGACCTGGCTAAAGATTATTTGGAGAGCTGTGCGCCAAATGCCATTGTTGTTTCTTTTGGCGACAATGATACTTACCCGTTATGGTATGCACAGGAAGTGGAAGGCGTGAGAAGGGATGTACGTGTAATCAATTCGAGCCTGTTGGGGATAGACTGGTATATTAACCAGCTCCGGTATAAAATAAACAACAGCGACCCTATTGACCCGATATGGAGCGCCGAACAGATTGAAGGCAGCAACAGGGATATTATACTTGCCGCAAGCTACATTTATGGCAGCAGCCCCGAAATGATAAATGATTACTACCGCAAGGCAGGTGTGCCTGTGCAGCCAGGCCAGCCAATTGACTTATATACAATGATGAAGGATTTTGCAGGCAGCGACGACCCATCTAAAATTTTCAACGGCAGCGGCGGCAGCACCTACAACGTGTTCCCTACAAACAGGGTAACCGTGCCTGTTGACAGTGCTTTGGTAAGAAGCAATGGCACTGTAAATGCAGACGATATTATTGTGCCGCAACTGCAGTTTGACATACCAAAAAATGTTATCCAGAAAAATGACGCTGCTATCCTGAATATTATTGCGTCAAACAAATGGAAGCGCCCCATTTATTTTACATCGCAGCGTATCAGCCTTGGCTTTGATAAATACCTGCGCCAGGACGGCATGGCATACAGGCTGGTACCAGTGGAAAATGGCATTGTAAACAAGCCATGGGTGGAAGACAAGATGATGAACAAATTTGTGTTTGGCGGAGCTGACAAACCCGGCGTTTATTTTGACGAAGAAAACCGCAGGCACCTCAACAGCATACGCCTTGCTTATGCAAGCGCTGCAGCCAATCTTGCGGGCAGCGGCAAAACTGACGCAGCTAAAAAGCTGTTAGAGAAATGCGACAAGAATATGCTGGAAAATAATTTTTCTTATGGCATGGTTTCCCGTGACCAGCAGCACAACAGCATTTCATTGCGCTTTTTGGATGCAGCCGTTGCAGCAGGAGATAAAGAACTTGCGAATAAAGTGGTTGGTTCATTAAAAAAAGATTTGGAGCAGCAGATGGCGTATTATGCATCACTCAATAATACAACAGCAGGCAAACTAACTGCTGATGCTGATTCCTTATTAAGCAGGCAATACCGCCTGGAGCAGGAAATGAATTACCTGAACTATGTGAAGCCGGCAAACTACCAGCAAATGGTGAATGAGCGCCGCTACCAGCAGTCAACAGATATGAGCAATTTCCAGGATGGGCTTTCGGCAAAACTGAAACCACTGTATGATGATTTGCTAAGCTGCTACCAGATACTGGAGGCTGTGAAAGAAAAAGAAAAGAATTTGAAAGGGCCTGCAGCGCCATCGGTGGAAACCCCGCCCGCTATCAACAATGATACGCCTGCTAAAAGCGGCAATTAAAATTTCATTTGTATTCTTTGTTACAATCCCTTTGCAAGAGCAAAGGGATTTTTTATGCCCTGTTGGTTGCAGTTATAGCCGAAACATATGCAGTTATTCCTTTTTTATTGCAGTTATAAAATAGTAATTATTTCGTAGTGGATAGCAAATTAGATTTAGTGTAGAAAGTAATTGAGGCATTTGATTTTTTCTCTGCCCCTGCGTAAACTTTTATCAAATTATTTAATGGGTGTAAAATGCCTTTGAGAGGCAACAGGGAAAATTTGCCCTGATGGGGGAGGAATGTATAGTGCTGTATAAACATGAAGCAATGATTTTATTGCGATAGTTAAATTTTATTTTTATGAAAAAAAATGGAAAAAAAATTCAGTATTTTTTTATTGGGATTCTTTTATTTGTCCATAGTGGGGCCGTTGCACAATTTACCACTGCATCTGGTGTAGTGCCATCTGCTCAAAACAACTTTACACCAATTATAGTCGGGGCACAGGGTGTAGGTTCAAATAGCGGTGTTGCTATTAGTAATGGTCACTCTGGTATATACATCGGGAAAGGCAGCCAGGCCAGCGTTCAGACTGGGTATAATCTGGCAATTGGCAACGCAATTTCTTACACTAGTTTAAATAACCTTGACCAAATTCCATTAGCTTCCTTATCAGGGACATCTACAACAAGTGGTTCAACAATGGCGAATTTTAATATAGCCATAGGCTCAAGGGCATTGCGGACAATTACAACTAGTAGCAATAATACGGCTGTAGGGCAACAAGGGCCATTATGGCAATTAGTAACAGGAGATCAGAATTGTGCTTTTGGTTCAGGAGCATTGAGTAACTTACTGTATGGAACTAATAATATAGGAATTGGTTCTGGCGCACAAGTGCAACAACAAGGTACGCCGGGCGTATTTGCTAATAATCAACTTTCCATTCAAAATACTATTTGGGGTACAAATATGGGTACCGCTAATTCTTCTGTTGGTATTGCAGCGCAACCGGTATCACATAATGGCGGGCCTAATTTTGCAAAACTGTATGTAGGTGGAAATACAGGAACGTCACCAAGTTTACAATTATTAGGGGTGCCTACATTAGCTAATTCTGGAAATTTGTATTTATATGTAGATGCTCAGGGGATTGTAAAACAAGGCACACCAAATGGCACTGGCACTGGTATTGGCAGTAGTTGTACAACTTCTGGTTTTGTGCCGAGGGTTACTAACAGCACTGGCACTGGCAGTTTAGGGTGTAGCCAAATTACTGACGATGGCACTAATACAGTTCAAATAGGCACTAATAGTGTTGGAATCGTGAAATTTACTACCCCTTCAGGAGCATTTTCTGTTTATGGGCCTGGAGCAACCTCAAGTTTGCCTGGACAAACGATAATTGCTGTTAATACACCTTACAAGCTGTTTGTTCAAGGATGGACTGCTTCAACTGGTTATGTAGCACTATCTGATATGCGCATGAAAAAAAATATCAGAAGGATTGAAAACCCTCTTACTAGGATTTCAAAATTGAAAGGCTACACTTATAATTGGGACAAAGAAAATTTCGCAAATAAAAAATTAGACGATAGCAGGCAAGTAGGTTTTTTGGCGCAAGAAGTCGAAGAAGTTTTACCCGAAGCAGTGGTGAAAAATGATGATGGTGTTTATGGCCTCAATTATAATGCAATAATGCCTTTGCTTGCAGAAGGCATCAAAGAACAACAATCCCAAATCGAAACCCAGCAACTTGAAATCGAAAACCT
>CAYRRL010000159.1:0-6857 GCA_964426665.1 uncultured Ferruginibacter sp.
TGAAAAACTTAACGGTGCCTTGTGTTTTGTCCATTTTTATTGTATTGTATTAATTAAGGCGGCAAAAATAGGGGAATATTCCCGTAAAAATGGATATAATTTCAAAGCTTTTATAACGTGTGGAGCAGCAGGTCGTTAAAGTTTTGCTGCGAAGAAATTTTCAAGTCTGCAGCGCTGAATTTTGGTTTGTTGCTGTCATGCTTTGCAGGGATAACAACGCATTTCATCCCGGCAGCTTTTGCAGCTATTAAGCCATTGAAGGAATCTTCAAAGCAAATACATTCATGGGGATCGCTGCCAAGTGCGGCTGCACAATCAAGGTACACCTGCGGGTGCGGCTTGCCGTAAGGCAAATGGTTTGCAGAGCTGATTGCATGGAGGCAATTGCGTATACCTAATTTATCAACCACTATATCAATCAGGCTCATGGGAGATGACGATGCCAGGCCAATTTTGTATTTTCTGCTGATGAAAAAACTAAAGATGTGCTGTATGCCCTGCATGGCTTTGCCCTTTGTTTTTACTTTTTCAATTACAAGTTGAATTATTTTTTCCTCTGCCACTGCTGCATTTTCTGCAAGTATGCCATTAACCCTGAACCAATACAGCACAAACTCTTTTATCCTCATCCCGGTAGTGGCAGCGTATTGCTCTGTTGAAATGCAGATTCCATATTGCTTAAAAATTTCGTCTGCTGCTTCGTTCCATAATGGCTCCGAGTCTATCAGCAGGCCATCCATATCAAAAATTACTGTGTTTAATTTCATAGCGCAAATATATTGCGGTTTGTGACGCAGCCTGCGTAAAATTGTATTGCTTGCTTTTCAAAAAGCAGTATTATGTATATTGCAATACAGATTGCCAAAAACTAACTTTCATGCCATCATTCTGGGACAAGCTTAAGGAAACAAAAATTGTAAAGGGCTCTGTTTACGCCCTTGTGGGTGCTTTGTCTTACCCCGGGCTTGCGTTTGTAAACCGGCTCAAAATAAGCGGCATGGAAAACCTGCAGCGCCTGCCTAAAAAAAACGTGCTGTTTGTAAGCAACCACCAAACGTATTTTGCAGACGTTATCACCTTCCTCCATATCTTTTGCGCTGTGAGCTGGCGAAAGAAAAACGGGCTGGGCATGCCTTATTATTTGCTCTGGCCTTTTACAAGGGTAAAATATGTTGCTGCCGAAGAAACGATGAAGAGCAGTTTTATCAGCAAGCTTTTTACACTGGCTGGCGCTCTTACTGTTAAACGTACGTGGCGCAGCGAAGGCACAGAGGTGCGAAGAAACCTTGACCCAAGCGACACAAGAAAAATTGAGAGGGCTTTGCAAAACAATTGGGTCATTACTTTTCCGCAGGGCACCACCAAGCCTTTTGCGCCGGGAAGAAAGGGAACCGCTTTTATCATTAAGCAGCACAAACCAATTGTTGTGCCGGTTGTTATCAGTGGCTTTTGGCGGGCTTTTAATAAAAAAGGGCTGAAATTTAAAAAGAAAGGTTCTTTGCTATCTGTAACATTTAAAGAGCCGCTGCAGATAAACTACGATGACCCAACAGAGAAAATTTTGGAACAGGTGATGGATGCCATTGAGCAAAGCAAAAAATTTATGCTGAAAGGCAGGCACCATTTAATGAGCATTGCAGATAAGTAAGCAGCGATTAGTTATCGGCGATTGGTATTAAAAAATGATAGCTGTTTCATTTCTTTCTCCTAAAGATTAACTTTTGTATTGGCGAAAATGCCTGAACTTTATTGGCATAATAGCCATGAAAAAAATCCTTGCAATAATTTTATTGGTGCCTTTAGGCTGTTTTCACCTGGGATGCAGTAAAAACAAAACAACAGAGCCAAGCCGTTCGTTCTACATGGGTGTTACCCCCTGGCCCGCAGACTTTACTATTGATGAAGTAACAGCCTCTTATGATTTTATTAATAGCCATTGCGATATTGTTTCCCATCATTTTGATGAAGGAGTGCCTTATGAAGAAGCATATAATAACAGCGGCTGGCCAGTTGGTTTGTCAGAAGACATCAGTATAAGGAAAGCAAAAACTGCTGCCGGTAAAAAGATATTGCTGAGTTCATCGGCGCTGGCGCTTAACCGGAAACAAAAAGCGCCTTACTCAAGGTTTTCAGCAAGTGTAAGCGATGCAGTAAAAAATAACTGGGAATTGTTGCCGGTAAACGATGCCAGGGTTATAACAGCTTACAGCAATTATATTATTTATCTGGCGCAGCAGTTGCATCCATCGTTTATTAACTATGGAGTGGAAAGCAATTTCGAAGAATGGGATGCGGCAGGTTTTGCTATGTACAAAGATTTTTTGCGGCAGGTGTTTGAAAGAATAAAAATTGCTTATCCATCCCTGCCCATCATGGTAAGTTTTATGGTAAGCGAAAACCCGCAATCATTGCCACTTGCACAGCAGTTGCTGCCATACACAGATTATATAGCATTAAGCGCTTACCCATACATCCATGTAAGCAGCACTGCCAATGGCAATACCAATCCATCTTTGTTTCCCGCAGATTTGTTTGCACGATATGCAAACCTTGATGTGGCCAAGCCTTTTTGCTTTGCAGAAACCGGCTTTATAGCTGAGGGTTTAGTTGTGCCGTCCTTTTCGTTAAACAAGCTGGGCAAGCCGCAATGGCAAAACGATTACCTTATAAAAATTTGCAACCTCATGAATGAACGCAAAGGAAAATTCATAATCTGGTTCTGCAGCAAAGATTATGATGCAGGCAATAACACATTGAGGAGCCTTGGGCAATACCAGGATTTGTTTGCGCTTTGGGAAGACACCGGGCTTATTGATGAAAACAACAACCAGCGACCGGCATATACAACATGGCTTGCATGGAAGGGGGTAAAAAAATCAGAATAAGTTATACGAACAATGCTTTTAATTCTTCAGCATCCTGTGGTTTCATTTTCCCGCCCAAAATCAAACGTACTTGCCTTCTTCTTAAAGCACCTTCGTACAATTTTTTTTCTAATTCTGTTTCTGCAATTACAGGTGGTACAAGCCTTGGTTTATGATTAGGGTCAAGTGCAACAAAAGTAAAGTATGCTTCGTTGCTTTCATATCTGTATTGGTGCAAGCTGTCTTCGCCCCAAACTTTTAAATAAATTTCCATGGAGGTATTAAAAGCCCTTGTTACCTGGGCTTCAATATGAACAACATTGCCAAGTTTAATTGGGTTTTTAAAAGAGAGATTATCAACCGAAGCTGTCATGCAGGGAGTATTGCAATGCTTGGTGGCTGCCATTGCTGCTGCAATGTCCATCCAGTACATCAGCCGCCCGCCCATGAGGTTGCCAAACACATTGGTGTCGTTTGGTAATACCAATTCATTCATCACTACAAAACTGTCACTTGCTTTTTTCGGTTCCATCATTATTTAAATTTTAGCAAAGATAGTTGGTTGCGGTTTGTTTTACAGTGTATTCAAATATTTCTCACAACGTTTCCAGTAGGCAGAAAAAGAATTGAAATAACCTGTTACATCCGGAAACAGCTCTTCATATTTTTCAGCATTGCCCTTGTAATGTGAAAAGACTGGATGTTGTTTAAAAATAATTTTATTGCCATTGCATAATGCCTGCAGTTCTTCAAACTCACTGGTGCATATTTGGATGCCCTCAATGTTGGCGGACAAAGCGATTATGAATCCGAGTACTTTATCGCTTACAGGGAACCTGCTGAAGTGAGAAGGCTCCAGCAATAAAATTCGGTTGGCTTTTATGCCGCTGTACCAAAGTGGGTCAAGATTATAGCTATTGTACAGTAACACTGGTAATTCTTTTTCAATCGTTGGCGGTTTTGTTGCAGGAAGATTTGTTGCGGCGGAAAAAATATTTGCTGGTTGTAATACAGGGGGAACTTTTAGTGTTACTAATGCTTCATACGATACATCCAAAAAAGTATTTTGCTGCCTGCTGTATGTATAGCGGTTAATATTTTCCTGGTTGCAATAATATTTTTTCGAAGAAAAGGTGCCTGCCACCCATTGCCAGCTTAGGGCATTGCTTGCCAGGTCGCCATCCAGCAAATGGTAATACATCCACTGCGATGGCATAAACCAGTGCGACTGTGCAATATTGCAGGCAATGCTGCTTACATACATCCGCACATGATTGTGCATATAACCTGTTTCATACAATGCTGAAATATATTTGTCAATAGCTTCAATACCTGTTGCAGCATTTTCAATAGCAGTTGGCATTTTATAATGCAGCACATTTTGCTGTGGCTGCCTGGTATCAGCAAAAATTTTATCGCCTGAATGTTGCCACACTCTTTGCCAGTATTCTCTCCATGCAAGCTCCTGCAAAAATTTTTGTATTTTTTGCGGCCCATGTTTTTTTAAAGCCTGCTTTGCCACCAGCGGCAGGCTGATTACGCCTCTTGAAATGTAGGGAGACAGATAGGTAACATTGCCATCAATGAAGTTTCTTGTATTGCTATATTGCAGTGGTTTTATTTGCTCCACCCTTTGCAGTATAGAGGTATAATCAGCAGGGAAATTCATTTCTTTTTTATTTTAAGCAGCCTTTTTCTTTTCCTTTATCCTCTTTGTCAAAATTATCTCTTCGAAATCCTGTTCATTGAAATACTTCTTTGCCTGCTGCATTTAAACCTATCTACATCATCGCTTCTCAAAGCGGTATGTTTAGTGCTTCTGCCTTTTGTTCTTTGCCGCCACATTTTAAAACTGGATGGTTTCATTTCCCTTCTCATCAATTTTATTACATCCTCCTGCTTTAACCCAAATTGATGTTCAATGGCTTCAAAAGTAGTGCGGTCTTCCCATGCCATTTCTATAATGCGGTCAATATCTTTTTCTGTTAGTTCCATTTTACATCCTTACAATTTTATGCTCTCTTAAAATATCTACTGTCAATGGTTTCCCTTCATTCAGGTTCTTATAAGCCGCCACATCGCATAAAAAACATTTGTGGTCGCCACCTTCAAAGCTGCTTATTACTTTCATTTGCATCACAGCAAGGCCATTTTTTAAAATGGGGTAGCCTTTCCATTCTGCCAGTTCCTTTCTTTTTTGCAGCCTGCTTATTTTATCAATCTGTTTTCCTGATTTTTTGCCGAGCAAATCAACTAATCTATATTGTTTGTCTGATAACAGTTGCAATACAAATTCCCCGCTTGCTTCTATATTATTTAGTGTTTGTGTACCATGATAAATACCGCAGATAAACCTTTTAGGCTGCATACTGATAGCAGTGGCATAAGTAATAATGTGCATGTTGCTTTTGCCATTCGACATACTGCTGATGCTATATACTGGTAAATCAACACGGTTCCATGGTTTCTTTCTTGTCATAAAGTATCTAAAAATATTTCTGCGGTTTCAATATGTTTCTTCCTTTTCTCTTCCGGCATCTTATCAAAAGTTTTTACCAGCATGCCAAGCCTTGGGTTTTTCAGAAAGAAATCCCGGTGCACATGCATAAATCTCCAGAATAAGCCATCCCATGTATCGCACCAGGCACCTTTTTTATAGTCGCTCATTTTTAATAAATAATTGCTGCCGCTGATATACGGTTTAGTTGTCATCATGCCGCCATCTGCAAACTGCGTCATGCCATACACATTGGGCACCATCACCCAATCATATGCATCCACATACATTTCCATAAACCATTTATATGCTTCATCAGGATTGAATTCGCAGAGCAGCATAAAGTTGCCCATTACCATTAACCTTTCAATGTGATGGCTGTAGCCGGTTTTCAAAACTTTCTTTATCACATTGTCCACGGGCAAAATGCCTGTAGTGCCATTCCAAAAACTGGCTGGTATTTTTCTTTCAAAGCCCCAATAGTTTTTTGTTCTTTGTTTGCTGCCTTCCCGTTCATACACAATTCTTATAAATTCACGCCAGCCAATTATTTGCCTGATAAAACCTTCCAGTGAATTTAATGGGGTTTTGTTTTTAGCAGCATGCTGCAATGCTCTGTCAATAATTAGCTGTGGCGAAAGCAAACCAATATTCAGCATGGGTGCCAATACAGAATGATTGAGAAAATGCTCTCCGCTTACAATAGCATCTTCATATTCGCCAAAATGGGCAAAGCGGGTTTCTAAAAAATCATCCAGCCATTTTTCTGCCCCATTATAATCTGTTGGATAAATAAATTGTTCTGTCTTTCCATAATTATCTGCAAATTTTTTTGCCACATATTCTTTTGCTTCTTTTACATATTTATCCTCTTCTGCAAATTGTATATAAGGCGCTGTTTGATTCTTGGGGTAGCGGAGCCTGTTGTCTGTATCGAAAGTCCACTTGCCGCCAACCGGCTGCTCCATATTATCTGTCAATATTTTTCGTTCTTTTCGTTGCTCAGTATAAAAAGCAGTTTGAAAATAGGTTTTTCTTTTATCGAAGAAAGGCTTTGCACTATCAGGCGTATTCAAAAAGTTTGGCGTGGTGGCAACAACTGTTTTTATATTGTGTTTTTTGCAGCTGTTGTCAATCCTTTTTTGCAACCAGTTATCTGCTGTATCAGCAAAATGCAACTCTGTTATTTTTTGCTTGGCAAGATGTGGGATGAGCTTTCTTATGTCACAAAATGTATCAGTTGCCTCAATGTAATTAACCCTGTATTTTTTAGCAGTTAAAAAATCAGCATACTTTTTCATGCTGGCACGGTGCAGGATAATTTTTTGTTTGTGAAAATTATATTGTTTAAAGAAAAGCCACTCTTCTACCAGTAAAACAGGCTGCCCTTTTGCAAGCGAAGGGTGTTTTTCAAATAATTGGTGTGGGAATATGATGGTAGCTGAAGGCATACAGCGTTGGGTAAACAAATCCAGTAAGAAATTGTTTATTATTCA
>CAYRRL010000160.1:0-6852 GCA_964426665.1 uncultured Ferruginibacter sp.
GCCTGGAAGCAGGGTTTCTTTATGAGGGAATGCGATAAAAAGGTGTTGATGAAAAGCGATTACCTGCGCCGTGAAGCTGAACTCTATATCAATTACATTTCCGAGGGCGAAGACATCAATGCAAATAAATTCATGTGCAAAACGCTGAAGGAAGTAAATGCCGGCGGCTTGTTTTTGAATGCATGGGTTTATGAGCAGACAAAAGATTTGCTTGATGCCGGAAAGCTGGTAGCTGTTTTAGGCGGCGACCACAGCACGCCGCTTGGTTATTTTAAAGCCATTGCAGAAAAGCATGGCGGTTTTGGCATTTTGCAAATTGACGCCCACTGCGATTTAAGAGCGGGTTATGAAAATTTCAAATACTCCCACGCTTCCGTTATGTACAATGCGCTGGAAGAAATACCACAGTTGCAAAAATTGGTGCAGGTGGGCATAAGGGATTATTGCGAAGAAGAATTTGACTACATACAAAACAGCAATGGCCGTGTAATAACATTCTTTGACAAAGACATTAAAGAAGCACAATACGAAGGCATTGCCTGGCAAACGATTGTTGACAGGATAATAAAAGACCTGCCGCAAAAAGTATTCATCAGTTTTGATATTGACGGGCTTGACCCAAAACTTTGCCCGCACACCGGCACGCCGGTACAGGGCGGTTTTGAAACAGAGCAAATTTTTTATCTCTTTAAAAAATTAATGCAAAGCGGCCGCCAGTTAGTTGGTTTCGATTTGAATGAAGTGGGCGTAAGCCAGGACGAATGGGATGAAAATGTAGGCGCAAGGTGCTTATTCAAATTATGCAATATGCTTGTTACTGCAAACCCAGCAGCGGCGGCACAAACCGAGAAAGCCGATGTATTTGTTCAAAATCAAGGCTGATAAAAGGGAAATCGAAATCCCTGTTACAAGGTCGATAATTGGGGTTGCATTTGTTATTACGCTGCTTTACACAAACGGGCACTATCCATATATGGGTTATACATTAGCACTCGCTTTGTTACTATTGTTTTTCATTGCATCTGTTATAATAATACGCTTCAAAGTAAATTCATTGCTTGTTGCTGGCACAAGCTGCATCCTCCTTTTTGCAGCCACACAGGTTATCCTATTTTCTTTGCTGCTTTTTGCAATTGCTGTTGTTGTTAAAGCAGCATACGTGCAGCCGCAGGTTGATTTTAATAATGAATGCGTGAAAATTAAAAAAACGTTTTACAGCAAAGCTTACTTGTGGCAGGAGCTAAACAACGTTATTTTAAAAGATAATTTGCTTACGCTTGATTTTAAAAATAATAAAGTGCTTCAACTGGAAGTAGAAGGAAACAATGACGGAGCGCCATTCAATAATTTCTGCACAAAGAAAATAACTGAATAGTTTTATGGAATATCTATGCCCCGGCATCTCAGCAAAAAACTTACTGTTATGCCCGGCAAATATTCCCTCTCTATTATCCATCCCGGTTTTGAATTATTAAAAAGCCTTTGCAGGCTGCTGCATTTAGTGGCTGCCATTTTAATTGCTATCAATGCAATTCACCAACTGGCAGCGCATGAAGGCAGCAAAATAATTTGCTACACCCAGCTTATTATTGCTGCCGACATTGCCATCATGGTGTTTTTTGACGCAGGCCTTTTCTTTTACAAACCAAAAATGGCCGTGCTGTTCAGGGTAATTGAAGCTTTTACTTTTGCCGGCATTGCTGTTGCGCTGGTTGCCGAAAACCATCCGTGGTTTTCAATTGTCAATTGCCTGTTGGCGGTTGCCTATTTGTTCATCGCTTACAGGGAATGGCGCATTGCCGATGCAGAAGCCGTGGAGATACAAAACAACGGCATCAGGTTCCCTAACTTTTTCAGGGATGCCAAAATAAAATGGCTGCATGTAAAAAAAGTGGTTGCTAATTATAATTCGATACGAATTGAAACAGTGCAGGACAAAAAAGTAGAGTTTGAACTCCGGCACAATTTAAAAATTGATGAATTGCAGCAGATAAACGATTTTTGCCGCGTTCATTCACAACTCAGCAATTAGCATAAGCTTTAAGCTTATGGCTTTTTGCTCTAAGCTTATTTTATGCAAAGCCCATATATTTTATATTCTGATGGAAAGGGGAATATTTTTGAAGATACCTCATTGTACGTGGCAGGCCGCAGCGGCTGGGATGCCATGCCAATACCCGAAGACGAATGGATAGAACTGCCTGAAGGCGGCAACTTATACGAACTGCCTGGCCGCCATGGCATCGGTATTGATGCGGAAACAGGCGAAATGAGATTGTGTGAGAAAGGCTGGGCTGTGGCCGCTTTCATTCCACCTGCACATACAGGTTTGTACATAGCTGCATACGAAACAGCACCCGATGCGCCCACGCTCCCACTCTTTTGCTATACTGCCGCTGGCTGGCTCAATGATAAATTTTATGTGCCTGCAGTTCGTATTGAACAGGACATCCGGCAGGAATGCGCAGGTTATGACGATACAGCAATTGCTGCCGGCTCCAAACATCTTTTAGAAAACTACCCTCACAACCGTTTGGTGCAGCACCTAATGAACAATTGCTGCAATACTTATCACTGCCCCGCTGCAAGAAACCTTTCATTAGGCCGTTGGGAATGCCCTGTGCCTTCGTCGCCGGCATGTAATGCGAATTGCATAGGCTGCATCAGTTTCCAGCCGGCAGAAGAAACAATAGTAAGCACACAGGACAGGCTAACGTTCAAGCCCACGGCAGAAGAGATTGTGGAGTTTACAGTGCCGCATTTAGAAACTGCCCCCTATCCTATCATCAGTTTTGGGCAGGGCTGCGAAGGCGAGCCATTGCTGATGTGGGAAACCATCCGTGACAGCATTATTGAAATACGCAAGCACACAAAAAAGGGCAGCATCAATATCAACACTAATGGCAGCATGCCCAAAGCAGTAAAAGCATTGTGCGAAGCAGGCCTCAACAGCATACGTGTAAGCACCAACAGCGCCCGTGAAAAAATTTATACGCCTTACTACCGCCCCAATAATTATGTGTTTGAAGATTTACTGGAGAGCCTGAAAATTGTACGCAGCTATGGCGGCTGGACAAGCATTAACTATTTTGTTTTCCCCGGCATGACAGACAGCGTGGAAGAATATGAAGCATTGAGAAAACTGGTTAAAGAAACAGATTTGTGCATGATACAATGGCGCAATTTTAATATCGACCCTGATTGGTACCTTGGAAAAATTGGCGCAACAGATACAGGTGAATGCCTGGGTGTAAAACAACTAATGGAATTGATACAGGAAGAATTCCCTAAGTTGAAGTTTGGTTACTTTAACCCTTCAATGGAAAGGATAAAGGGTGATTATGAGAAGGATTTTGCACATTGGTAACTCAATCGGTAAAGAAGGCTACACTTCGCTCGGCAGTTTATTAAACTGCTTCTTGTAAGCAATGGTAAAATTGCTCAGGTTTTTAAAGCCCAGCCTGCTGCCTACTTCTTTCACTGAGTATTTTTTAGCAGCAATCAATTGCTTTGCCTTAAGCATCCTGTTTTTTTGATAATATTCATACAGGCTGTGCCCGTATATTTTTTTAAAAAGGTTTTTCAGTTTTGTTTCGCTCATGGTGGCAATACGGGCAAGCACCGGTATAGGTGGCGGCGCTTCGCCGATTGTATTGGCTAATATTGCTTCCACCTGTATCATTTTCTTTAAGTCATTTTCAGCAACATTGGGGAATTGCGATGGGTTAACCTGCTTGGCATAAGCAGTGCGTAAAAATTTTTCCAGCAACAGCATCAGCCTGTTTTGCATTGCGGCAAGGTATAATGGCTGCTCCCTTTTCAACTCAAATATTTCTTCCATCAGTTCCCGGTATTCAATGCTCAGCACTTCAAACTGCAAAGCAGGCCTGTCAGTGGGCAAAAGCCTGTTCCATATTGCATCATTTTGGGCCACGCCAAACTGTTGGCTGAACCACTCTTTGGTAAAATAAATATTTACACACCGGTCTTCCGAACCGGCATTTACAAGGTATTCGAGCTGCTCAACAGGGTTGCTTAAAAAAGCGCCGGAGTAAATGCTGGTATTGTCTTCAATTAGTTCTTCGCCATGTTTTACCGAAAGCTGTTTGATGTTCCTCAGTTCATCAAACCGAAGCGTAAAATGGTTGCCCGGTGCCCTGTTTCTTTTGAAAAGGCAATCCTGCGCCAGCGTGCATTCATTTATCAATACCTGCAGCCCATTGGCCAATTTTTCTGCTTTTATGTAGCCATTGCCCACAGCAGGCGGCAGCCAAAACATATTGCCCTGTACCGGCACCTGTAAATAGTTTGCCAGCAAAAAAAGGTAATCGTAATGATCGCAATAATCGTAAGTGAATTGTAGCATGGCTTTTAGGAACGATGCAAAAGTACAAAGGCGCTTTTAACCGGCGGGTTTATTATTCCTGTTAATTTATCAATAATATTTTTTCAGGAAGCCTGCTTAACCAATTGCGAAGGCAATATGCCATAATGTTTTTTAAATGCGGTGGCAAAATTAGCAGTATTGTAAAAACCTGTAGCTGCAGCCGTTTCCCTTATTGAGTATTTGCCGCCAATCAACAATTCCTTTGCTTTTTGAAGGCGCATGGTTTGGTAATAGCTGTAAATGCCGCTGCCATACATTTGCTTAAAGCCTTTCTTAAGCTTCGTGGCGCTCATGGTTACCATTTTGGCCAGTTCTTCTATTGAAGGCGGCTTTTCGCTTAAATCTTTTACAAGCCTTTCTTCCACTTCCATCAACCGTTGCATTTCGTCTTCAGGTATATCGGCCCCGCCTTCAAGCTTTTTCATTTTTGCTGATAGCCTGGTAAAAAACCTTTCTATCAACAGCGTTACCCTGTTTTGCAAAAAGATATTCTGCAAAGGGTCGCCCTGCTTTACGTTCCATAATTCATTCATCAGTTGCAGGTATTCCGCATCAAGCGGCTCCATATCAAAGCTGGCTGTTTTCAAAGAAACATATTTCTGAAGAGCATCCACTTCATCTGCAAGGCCAAGGTATTTTTTCAGCCATGCCTCGCTAAAAAAAACTTTTACCACTTTTGCCCTGGTGTTGGCGCTTATCTCTTCTGTGTTGGAGAATATATTGCTGGTGAGCCTTGCCACGGCATGGCGTGTTTCTTTTTTTTCAAGCACTTCGCCGTCCACGCTAAAGGCAGCTTTCCCCTTTATGTAAATATCTTCAAAATGAAGCACATAGTACCGCTGCGAAGACCGCTGCCTTTTTGCCAAAAAATACGAATTGAATTCCACATCGGCCAGCAGCACCTGTAACTCCGGCGCAAGGTTTATTATTTTTATAATGCCTTTGCCGGCAGGCGGCCGCAGCTCAATAAAATCTTCGCCATGGTATGGCAGCCCCATTACAGATGCCATCATCTGCAACAACGATTTATTGTCTGTATGGCTTAGTTCGAAAACAATCATAGCGCCAATATGCGTTTGCAGGGAACGTCCTAATGCCTTGTTTTCAGAGATAGCGAAGTGGGTTCCGCCTTGCGTTCAGGATGTAATTTTTTATATTCATCCAGAAAGCTATGAACAAATAAATAATTACAGGCGACCCCATGGTAAGAAAAGAAATATAAATAAAATACTTTCGGATGGTTGATGTGGCAATGCCCATTTTTTCGCCAATGGCGGTGCATACGCCAAACACATGCCACTCAATAAAATGTTTTAACCGCTTCATAACACAGTAAAGATAAAAAATTTTAAGCGCTAATTAGCCACTCCCAATCGGTAAACCCGCCTTTATTTATTAAGGCGGTGTGGATAGCGCTGGAAAAAACGGCTGGCCTCCTGCTTTATTACTGACTCATCGAATTTTTCAAAAAAAAATTGGGCCTCTTTTAGTACATTCGCAAACCAATTTGACAATTTGAAAAACAGGCTTATTGTGATGCTCATTTACCGGCTTTTCACGTACTTAAACCCTTTTTTCCGTTGGCAGGTTGTTTTATTATCTCACCTTCAAATTTTTCACCATGGCGTTCGACATTGAAATGATTAAAAAGCTGTACGCAAACTTTGGCGGCCGGGTTGAGGCAGCCCGTAAAGCAGTGGGCAAACCATTAACTCTTACTGAAAAAATACTATATGCCCACTTATGGGAAGGCAATGCCACACAGGCTTATGCCCGGGGGAAAAGCTATGTGGATTTTGCGCCAGACCGTGTGGCCATGCAGGACGCAACAGCACAAATGGCCTTGCTGCAGTTTATGCAGGCAGGGCGTGCAAAAGTTGCCGTCCCATCAACAGTGCACTGCGACCATTTGATTGTAGCGAAAGAAAACAGCAAGGCAGATTTGGAAAGGGCCGTAAATGAAAGCAGCGAAGTGTATAATTTTTTGGCTTCTGTTTCTAATAAATACGGCATCGGCTTCTGGAAGCCGGGCGCAGGCATTATTCACCAGGTGGTGCTTGAAAACTATGCTTTCCCCGGCGGTATGATGATTGGCACCGACAGCCACACGGTGAATGCAGGCGGCCTGGGCATGATTGCTATTGGCGTGGGCGGCGCAGATGCCTGTGATGTAATGGCTGGCCTGCCATGGGAATTGAAAATGCCAAAACTGATTGGAGTGAAACTAACGGGCAGGCTGAGCGGCTGGACAGCGCCTAAAGACGTAATCTTAAAAGTAGCTGGCATACTTACTGTAAAAGGCGGCACAGGCGCAGTGGTGGAATACTTTGGCGAAGGCGCTGTGGCAATGAGCTGCACCGGCAAAGGCACCATCTGCAATATGGGCGCAGAAATTGGCGCCACTACGTCCACATTTGGCTATGACGAAAGCATGAGCCGTTATTTAAAATCAACTGACAGGGCAG
>CAYRRL010000161.1:0-6847 GCA_964426665.1 uncultured Ferruginibacter sp.
AATTTCTCCGTACCAGGGATCGTCTTCAACGATAAAAATTTTGTATGGCTCCATAAATCAATTGGTGTGGATGCATGGTAATTGTTGCAACACCAAAGAATAACGAAGATTTTATGGAATAATTGTCTTCTTTTTGGAAAAATCCAGAATTGGAAAAGAAATACGATATGTAGAATTGCGCTGCAAGTACTAAAACATAAAAAAACCCCATCCTTTTCAGAATGGGGCCAGTATTTACAATTACAATTTTTTTACGCCACTGCCTTATTCACGAGCCCTGCCGCTTCGCTCAATAAAATAGCGCTCTGCACTTTCAGCCCGCTGTCGTCAATCAGTTTTTTTGCCACGTCAGCATTGGTTCCCTGCAAACGAACTATAATTGGTATCTGGATATTGCCAATAGAATTGTAAGCATCAATTACGCCCTGCGCCACCCTGTCGCAGCGGACAATGCCGCCAAATATGTTGATAAGGATAGCTTTTACTTTCGGGTCTTTCAATATAATACGGAAACCGGCTTCCACTGTTTGTGCATTGGCCGTGCCGCCCACATCCAGAAAGTTAGCAGGCTCGCCCCCGCTTAGTTTAATCATATCCATCGTAGCCATGGCAAGGCCGGCACCATTTACCATACAACCCACATTGCCATCCAGCTTTACAAAGTTCAAATTGAATTTGCCTGCTTCTACTTCTGTAGGGTCTTCTTCTGTAATGTCCCTTAAAGCTGCCACATCTGCATGGCGCATCAAGGCATTGTCGTCAATATTCATTTTGCAGTCAACTGCAATAATTTTGTCATCGCTTGTTTTGAACAATGGGTTTATCTCCAGCATGCCGCAATCGAGCCCTACATAAGCATTGTATAAATTAGTTACAAACTTTACGCAGTTTTTAAATGCCTCGCCGCTAAGCCCAAGGTTAAATGCAATCTTCCTTGCCTGAAAGCCCTGCAGCCCGCCGCTTGGGTGCACCCACTCTTTAAATATTTTTTCAGGCGTGTCATGCGCCACATCTTCTATGTTCATGCCGCCTTCGGTGCTGTACATTACCACATTTTGCCCTTTGCTGCGGTCTAATAATATAGAGAGGTAGAATTCCTTCACTGGGCTTGGCCCTTCATAATACACATCCTGCGCCACCAATACTTTGTTTACCAGTTTCCCTGCAGGGCCTGTTTGGATAGTTACCAATGTGCCGCCCAAAATATTTTGCGCTATTGTTTTAATGTCTTCTGCATTTTTCCCAACAGCCACGCCACGCTGCTCTGTGCCGGCAATCTTGCCCTTGCCACGCCCGCCAGCATGTATTTGCGCCTTTACCACAGCAAACTTGCTGCTGTATTGTGTGTGTATCTGGCGGTAAGCCTCTTCTGCTTCATTGGCAGAGCTGCAGGGGATGCCCTCCTGCACAGGCACATTGTATTTTTTAAGCAATTCCTTGGCCTGGTATTCGTGAAGGTTCATGGTATAAAAATTTTGTGTGGCGAAGATAAGGGAACGACAAAGTATTTTATTGATGCCTGATGATATTTTTGAAGGGCATTCCACGGAAACGATGCCGCTTGATATATAAATAGCGCCGCTTCTTTTTACGCTGCCCTTAACAGTATCTTCTCTTACCTTTGGCACTTAACTTTTTGCGGCTTACAGCAACAGGTAAGCCCTGCAACACCACGGATGAATAAACTGCTTCTCACTTTAATAGCTTTTTTAGTTGCCCAGTGCTGCTATTCGCAGGAGGAAACAAACGGGCAATACGGCAGGCCCGGCAACAATGTAAACTTCAACAGCCAGGACAGCATTGGATTTGAGCACCGGGACGATGCAAAAGACTCTGTTACGGTTACTTTCCGGTATCTTGATTCTATCAGGAGCATAAAACTGGATTATGGCATCAACGATTTTTACAAATACTACCCTCTCCCCTTTACAATGCAATACCTTGGGAACAGCGGTGCTGCGGCCTATTCATTCATTTTTTCCCCTAACACCAAAACTGGCATTGACCCAGGCTTCCATGCTTTTGATATTTATAAGCTTACTGTTGAAGGCGCAAAGTTTTATAAAACCAACCGCCCGTTTACACAAATAAATTACCAATTGGCAACAGGCAAAGAGCAGATGATAAACATACTGCACACCCAAAGCCCAAGGCCCAACCTGAATTTTGGTTTTGAATACAGGCTGCTGAATGCGCCGGGCTTTTTTGTAAACCAAAATACCAACCACAGCAATTACAGATTGTACAGCAATTACCAGGGCAAAAGAAAAAGGTATGCTGCTTATTTTTTTATAATGAACAACTCGATAAAAAATTCAGAGAATGGAGGCATTGTAAAAAATTCTTATCTGGATACACCAATATACAACAGGCGTTTCTCTATCCCTGTTAATTTATCTTTCAGCAAAAATTACAACCCAAACCCTTTCAACAGTTTTGTAAGCACGGGCAACCAAAACAAAGACTTCACCATTTTCCTAAGGCAGAGTTATGACCTTGGCAAAAAAGATTCAGTGGAAATAAATGACAGCACAACAGAGTATTTGTTTTACTCGAAGCTGCGTTTCCAGCATACGTTTGCTTATACTAATTACAGCAATACTTATATAGATACTGTTCTTTCTGGCAGAACGATTGATGCGCCGCTTTATGCAGATTGGTACGATACAACCATCGCTTCCACAACAAAAAAGTTTTTAGTGGCAGACAAATGGAAAATCATCAGCAACGATTTTTCTGTATTGCAATTCCCTGATACAAAAAACACTGGCCAGTATTTATTGGCCGGAGCAAAGCTTGAAAACATAAAAGGAACCTTTTCACCGGGCAGCAAAACATTTTTCAATATTGTGGTGCATGGGGAATACCGGAACAAAACAAAAAACAAGCTTTGGGATATTTTAGCAAGGGGCGAATTTTATACTGCCGGCAACAACAGCGGCGATTACAGCGTGTATGCTTACCTCACAAGGTTTTTCAGCAACCGGTGGGGCAATGTGGGCATTACTTTCCAAAACATCAACAGAACGCCTTCATATATTTTCAATGCCGGCTCTTCCTTCGATTTTGGCAATAATATTCCGTTGGCCAAAGAAAATATTACCATCATCAAAGCAACTGCCGACAACCCATTTGTCAATTTGTCTGCAGCTAATTATTTAATTACAAATTACACCTATTTTAAAAACTATTACCAAACAGGGCAGTTTAGCCGCATCATTAATATCCTGCAACTTGCGGCTTCAAAAAAAATAGCATTAACAAAGCGCTGGAACCTATATGCCGAAGCAACAGTGCAACTTACTGATGCTTCATCGCCAATACGCCTGCCATTGGTATTCACAAGAAGCAGGCTGGCCTACGAGAACCTGTTATTTAAAAATCTGTACATCTGCACCGGGCTTGAAGTAAAATACTACACACCATTTAAAGTGTATGACTACTCGCCGTTAATGGGCCAGTTTTTCCCTCAAGACAGCAGCATAAGCAACCGGCCCGATGTAAACGCATTCCTCCATTTCAGGATACGCACATTTACAACTTACCTGCGGATAGAAAACTTAAACACTATTAATTTTTCTGATGGGTTTGGCTTTACTAAAAGCAATTTTGCTGCACCGCATTATGTATACCCGGGCATGCTTATCAGGCTTGGCATACAGTGGAATTTTGTGAATTAAACTAATTAACCTATTAGTACGGGACTTAGAACAGTTTTGTTTTCTTCAGTTTGTTACAATATTTTATGAGTATAATTATGCTTTCCAATTTGGCAAAACAATTTAACTTTGTTCCATTGTGAAGAAAATCATCACCGCCATATTAGCTTTCCTCTACCTCGGCGTATCATCGGGCATTGCCATGGAAATTCATTACTGCATGGGGGAAAAAACAGGCATTGAATTTTTTGGCGGCGATAATGAAAAGTGCAGCAAATGCGGCATGAAAGAAAAGAAAGGCTGCTGCACCGACGAACACAAATTTTACAAGCTCAACGATTCCCATAAAAGTGTTTCAAATGATGTAAAGCTTAATGCGCCCATTGTTTTTATTTCAAATACCTTCCCTGTATTTAATTGTTTACCGGCAACAAGCGCTGCAAAAAATAATACTGCCAGCCATTCTCCGCCAATACACAACAAGCCTTCAGCGTGTATATTAAACTGCGTTTTCAGGATTTAGGCTTTTAATTGTTGCTTATGCCCGGCTATGGCACGGGCTGTAATTATTTTTAAACAATTAAAATTTTGAATCATGAAACGCAAATATTTTTTTGCTGCATTGTTAAGCAGCTTATTTTTTATTGCACCGTCACATGCACAAATAACAAAAGCCACCCTGCAGGCAAGCGGCCTTACCTGCAGCATGTGCAGCAACGCCATCAACAAATCATTAAAGAGCCTCGATTTTGTTGACAAGGTAACGGCGAATATTAAAAACTCCAGCTTTGACATCAGTTTTAAGCCCGGCACCAAGGTGGGCATTGACCGGCTGAAAGAAAAAGTGGAAGATGCCGGTTTTTTTGTGGCTTCGTTAACTGCTGCCATTCATTTTGACAATACAACGGTTGCCAACGACACCCATGTTGATATTGATGGCACCACTTTTCATTTCATCAATGTAAACGATGAAACCATTACCGGCGAGCGCACTATAAAAATACTTGACAAGGGCTATGTAACTGCTAAAGCATTTAAGCAAAACAGCAAGTACACCACAATGGAGTGTTATAAAACCGGGAAGGCGTCTGGCTGCTGCTCAAAGAGCGGCATTGCAGAAGGTGCCAGGATTTACCATGTAACGATATAGCCATTTACAGTTAGGTGTTTACTGCCAGTGGCAGCAACGTTTTGCTGCTGTTCTTTGATTACTCACTTATTATTTCATCCAATGAAAAAAATACCGATAATAATATTTGTTTTTTCTTTTTCAAAAATATATGCACAGGAGCTTTTTGTGTTTACAGAGCCTGCCAGCAATATGGCTGCCAGAAGCATTGGCATAAGAATGAATAATTATTTAATGAAAGAAAAAGCCACGAACAGGCACAACTACCATTTGTTGCCCGAATTAATGATGGGCATTTCAAGAAAAATAATGCTGCATGGCGAAATGTTTTTAAGCAACCGCAATGATAAATTTGTTGCAGAAGGCGGCAGTATATATTTAAAATACCGTTTGCTCAGCATAGACGATGTGCATAGCCATTTCAGGCTGGCAGTGCTTGCCAGGTATAGTTATAATAACAGCGATGTGCACCAGCAGGCAATAGATTTTTTTGGGCATAACGCAGGCTATGAAGGCGGCCTGGTTGCTACTAAACTTGCTCATAAGGTAGCCGTGTCAGCCGGTGCTTCCATTATGCATGCCACCGACAATGGAAAAGAAAAATTCGCTTACAGCAATAAAGAAAGGGATGCACTGTATTATACTTTATCTGTAGGCAAATTAATGCTGCCAAAGGAGTACACCAATTATAACCAAACCAACTTAAATTTGATGCTGGAATTGATTGGGCAAGCTAATTTAGGCAGCAATAAAACCTATTTGGATTTGGCGCCATCAATACAATTTATTTTTGGCAGCAGGGCAAGGCTTGATTTGGGTTACCGTTTTGCGTTAGCTGATGAGTTGCAGCGAACATCCCCAAATGGTTTTGCAGCAAAAGTGGAATACAACTTTTTTAATGTACTGTAAATGCAGAGTTTTTTAAAATTCATATTATCACTCTTTAAAAAGAAAAATTGTTGCAAATGAAAAACGCAATCGCAATAGCCCTTTTATTTTTTTCAATGGCAGCAAATGCCCAAATAAAAACTGGCATAGCTGCGCCAGAAATTTCGCTGCCCGACGCAAAAGGCAGCACCGTAAGCCTCTCATCTTTTAAAGGAAAAGTTGTGCTGATAGATTTTTGGGCAAGCTGGTGCGGCCCATGCAGAAGAGCCAACCCACATGTAGTAAAACTGTACGAAAAATACAAAAACCAGGGCTTCGAGGTATTTGGCGTATCAATAGACAGCAAGAAAAACGCATGGCTCAAAGCTATTAAGCACGACAACATACAATATACCCAGGTAAATGATAACGGTGGCTGGAATGCTGCCACCGCTGATGCTTACGGGGTGGATGCCATCCCTGCAACTTTTCTGGTGAATAAAAATGGTATCATAGAAGCGGTGGATTTAGAAGGCCATGCACTCGAAGAAAAAATAAAAACCCTGCTTGGGGAATAAAATTAAAAAAAGGGCTTCATAAAACCTGCGCAATTAAAAACTTTAAGTAGTGAGTGTATTCCTGCCCACGTATAATAGGGTGGTCAGCCGACTGAGCATTAAAAACTACCTGCCGCAGTTTTCTTTTGGCATCCTTGGCGGCAGCATAAATAGTGTCTAAAAACAATTCAGGCTGCACCAGGTTGGTGCAGCTTGAAGTAACCAAAAAACCTCCCGGCTTTACCAGTTTCATGCCACGCAAATTTATTTCTTTGTACCCGGCCACTGCTTTGTCAATGCTGCTTCTGTTTTTGGTAAATGATGGCGGGTCAAGCATTACCACATCCCACTGCTTATTTTCTTTTGCCCAATTTTTTAATACATCAAACGCATTCACACAAATAAAACTGCATTTGTTTTCAACGCTATTCAGTAAAGCATTTTTATTGCACATGGCTATTGCGCTTTCAGAAATATCAAGGCCAGTAACTTTTTTTGCACCGTAAAATGCAGCGCTTATTTCAAAGGAGCCGGTGTAACAAAATGCGCCCAGCACATCTGCTCCCTTTACAATATTTTGTATTGCTTTCCTATTGTCTTGCTGGTCAAGAAAGAAACCTGTTTTTTGCCCATTG
>CAYRRL010000162.1:0-6826 GCA_964426665.1 uncultured Ferruginibacter sp.
ATTGGCGCCAAAACAGGCACCAGCGGAAAAATTTTCGGTAGCGTAACTTCTGTTCAGATAGCCCGTGCTATTAAAGAACAAAAAGGTTACGAAATCGACCGCCGCCGCATCCACATTATCGACGAAGTAAAAGAACTTGGCACTTTCAAAGCAAAAATTGACTTTGGCAATTCACAGGAAACCGAAGTTGAATTTGAAGTGGTTGCTGAGTAATTCTTTAGATATTTTTTAAAAGCGGTTCAATATGAGCCGCTTTTTTGTTTGTTTTAAATAGATTTTAGGGAATTGAGGCCAGTATTAAGATTTTCCCTGAAACGGGGTATTTTTTTTAATAATCCCTTATATTTGTAGGGCTTTAATGTTTTAGTATTCGTCGCTGGCTGATAATAATACCCCTCAAAGGCTTCCATTTTCAGTTCATTGTACCAGCTAAGCCATTATGGTCTTTATTAATTAAAAAAAGTTTTTACAATGAACATTTATGTTGGCAATCTCAGTTGGACAATGACTGACGACGATCTTAACAACCTCTTTTCCCAGTACGGAGCAGTAACAAGCGCAAAAGTGCTTAAAGACAAAGTTAGCGGCCGAAGCAAAGGCTTTGGCTTTGTTGAAATGGACGACAATGACGCAGCTAATGCAGCCATTGCAGCGCTTAACGACTTTGAAGTACAAGGCCGTAAATTGAAAGTAAATGAAAGCCAGCCTAAGCCTGAAGGCAGCGGCGGCGGCGGCTTCAAAAAACGCAGCTTCGGCGGTGGCGGTGGCGGCGGCTTCCGCAAAGGCGGTGGCGGCGGTTACGGTGGCGGTGGTAGCCGTGGCGGTTATGGCGGCGGCGGTAGCCGTGGCGGAAACGGTGGCGGTTATAATAAAGATTATTAACCCCAATGTATTATGAATAATAAAAATGCTCCTGTACAGGAGCATTTTGTTATTACGGCATTTTCCAAAACTCAGGACACTAGACCTTCCTGTATCGCAATTTTTACTAAACCTGCAGTATTTTTCACATCTAATTTTTGCAATAAATTATTGCGATGGTTCTCTACTGTGCGAAGGCTTAAAAATAATTTATCGGCTATTTCCTGGTTAGTAAATTCATCCACTATCAATTGAAGTATCTCTTTTTCCCGGCGTGTAACAATTTGCTTACTGTTCCCTGCTGAAAGGCTGCTAAGCAATTGCTGCCTTAACTGTTCCTGTATATACTGTTGCCCGCCATGCACTGTTTCTATAGCGTTGATAATTGTTTGAGGGCTGGCATCTTTTAATAAATAGCCCATTACACCCTGCTGCAAAATTTTCTTTATCTGGGCCACTACATCTATATTGGTAAGGGCTATAATCTTTATGTCTTTATATTGCTTAGTAATGATAGCAGCCAACTCAATACCGCTTTTGCCGGGCATTTGTATGTCCAGCAACAAAACATCGGGCTGCTCCTTTGCCACGCCTTCCAATAATTCATCGCCATTATTATATACGCCTGTTATCATGATGTTTGCTGCATCAGATAAAATTTTCTGCAGGCCATTTAAAATTATCACCTGGTCATCGGTAATTGCCAGTTTTATCATATCCCACTTTTATTTTTTCCGGGTTCAAATTCAAGGTACACACTTGTGCCCTTCCCAATATTACTGTTGATGTCAATACGGCCGCCTAATTGTTTTACTCTTTCCTGGATATTTTTCAAGCCCATGCCGTTAGTTTTGTTTGCAGTGCTTACATTCATACCTGCTCCATCATCTTCCACGGTTATGTCCACTCCGCCATCATCATGAAAGTTCATTTGCACCAGCGCTGAAGTAGCATTGGCATGTTTGCGGATATTTTGTATAAGCTCCTGTATGATGCGGTACACAGGCAAATCAAATCTTGCATCCATATTTTCGGATGCGCCCAGTGTTTGGAAACTGATTGCCGTGCCGCCTTTTCCTGTCATACGTTCACAAAAAGAATGCACAGCATTGCTCAAGCCTTCCTGCATTAATACTTCAGGCATAATATTGTGTGCTGTTTCCCTCAGGCCCGATGCTGTTTCCTCCAGCAATTTTATCCCTTCGATAAAGTCTGCATTATGTTCGTACTGGCTGCTTTTTTTCACCAATTCAAAATTCATTTTTGCCCCGGTAAGCAAAGCGCCAATCCCATCGTGCAGTTCCCTTGCTATCCTCGTCCTTTCTTTTTCTTCGCCGTCAATCGTTGCATTCAACCTTTCTATTTCCATTTTCTGCTGCAGGTTGTCTATACGCTCCTGCTGCAATTTTTGTTTGTGTATGTTTTTCCGGCGCCATAAGCCAAAGCCAATAATAGAAAACAACACCAGCAAAACAATGCCTGCAATTAAGAGGTTCCTGCTGCGTACCCGGTTCTCAATTGCTGCAATTTTTAATTTTTGCTCTGCCAGTGCTTTGTCTTTTTCCACAATACGGTAGCGCATTTCAAGCCTGTTTACCATGTCAATCTTGTCTTTCTTCATCAGGCTGTCGTGCAAAAAAATGTATTGGTTTCGCTGCGCCAGCGCATTCCTGTAATCGCCCATTGCTTCATAGCTGTCGGCCAGTGTTTTATACGCCTCCACTACTTCAGCCCGCAGGTGAGAGCCTGTTGTTTTTAATTTTTCAAGCGCCTCATTAGTAATGGCGATTGCATTGCTGTATTTTTTTTGCTGAAACAACGCCCTGCCAGTCATCAGGTTTGTAAACTGTATGTAAAAAGCAAGGTATTTTATCATTTCCGGCGAATTATTCAATTCATACACTTTATTGATAAAAACCATTGCATCGCCGGGCCGCTGCTCCTGCAGGTAAGTATCTGCAATATTTGTAAAAACAGAAATTTTTCTTGGGAGCGATATTTTATTTATACGTTCCCTTTCTTTCAAATACAACTTGTAATAATACCTTGCACTGTCAAAACTTTTGAGCGCATGAAAATAAGCACCCTCCATAAAGTGCACACTTGATACCGCTTCTGCACTGTCCCTTATTGATGCCGCTGCCAATTTTGCTTTGTCAACATACCCTTTCATGGTTTTAAGGTAATCAGTGTTGTCGCCACCGGTATAATCGAGGTTCATCCAGAAAATAAGCAGTTTTGTATAAAGGTCAACTGCTAATTTCCCATCGGATATGTTGCCCGCCCCCACTTCGTTGCCAAGCAAGTAATAATAATAAGCCGACGAATCCTGTTTGCCCTGCTCGTCAAAAGTTTCTGCCAGCAGCAAATGAACATCTGCTTTTTCATCTGTATTTTCATCATTGCCGCCCCCAAAATGAAGCAATGCCTTCCTGCTGTATTCTATCGCTTTATCTGAATTATTGCCAAAATACCAGCGTGCAATTTTTGCATTGGCCAATGCCATGCCCTTTGTATAACCAGATTGCCTGCTTTGTGCCTCGGCAACTAAAAAGAAACGCAGGGCTTCATCAGGGTTTTTATCTGTAAGCAGGCTGCCTTCTTTTATCAGGCGCAATACAGAGGCTGTATCAGTAGCAGCGGTTGCCTTGCCCTCAGGCTTTTGTGCAAAAATTATTTTGCCTGTTGCCAAGAGCCATAACAAAGCAACGCTTTTGATAACCCTATATATGCTTTTGTTTTTTTTATTCATGCCCGTTGCAACTATGTATGTGCCTGAACCTGCATGAAGCAGGCAGGTAAAAATACAAAATAGCAGCAAGAGCAAAAGAAACAACCAGCCCTTTTGAAAGGGCTGATCGCTGTCCTGGTATGCTCAATGATTTTCATGGGGCGCCGGATTGGGGGCTTTGCATTACATAGGAAAAACTCTACTGAATTAATATTTTGAAGCTTACAGCATTGCCTTCGCTAAATACCCTTACTGTATAAATGCCTGCGGCTGTTGCCGGCAGCAGCATTGCCTGGTTAAAAGCCCCGCCATTGTGCTGCCAGTTTTTGTTGGCTATTATTTGCCCGGCACTGTTTACTATAACAGCGGTTACCCTGCCTGTTTCCACTTTGGCATTATTAAGCACAAGGCTGCCATTGCTTTGCTGGCAGGCCCATTGCGAAGCTCTCTTTGAACCTATTAAAAGTATGTTGCTGTAATGAACGGCACCATTCCTTTCAACTGCTTTTACCCTGTAAAAATTTTTGCCTGCGTCTGCGTTTTCATCAAGCCACTGATAGCTTTGGTAACCCGCTGTGCCGGGATAAACTTTCTCTCCTATCTTGCTAAACTTAATTCCGTCTATAGAACGCTCTATTTCAAACCAGCTTACATTTTCCTGTGTAAAAGCCGTCCAGAATAATTGGTTGCCTTGTGGGGTGCCTGTACCTGTTAGCTTACTGAATTTAACAGGCAAAACAACATCAGCATCCAGCTTATATATGTTTGCGCCTGATACTGCAAATGCTTTTTGGCAAATACCGCTGCTGCAGCCGGGGATAGGTGCAAACGATGCCCCACGGAACTCCGCTGCAAAACCGCTCATGGTTGTGTAATGAGGCTGCCATGTATCGCCGCCATTGGTGGTGGCATATACAACCCCAAAACCAAATACCAATCCTTCGCTTGCATCATGCATCAGTATTTTTGGCAGGCTGGCTGTTGGGGGAAGGCCAGTATTGCTGAGATGCCAGTTACTGCCGCCATCAAATGTCCTTAACACAACTGCGCCTTCGTTTATCCAAAAATTCCTTTCGCCAGAAATGAAAACTGTATTTGCATCTACAATAGCTATACTGGAAAGCGTTTTGCTGGAAGCGTATCCCGGCACAATTTGTTTTACCCAGTTGATGCCGCCATCGGTGCTTTTATAAATGCTGCCGCTATCGCCAACAGCATAGCCGGTAGTGCCATTAAGGAATTTTATTTCTTTTAGCTGCTTTCTTTCTGACCAGCCTAAATCATATGGGAACACAGTATTGCTTGTGTCCCATGTGATGCCGCCATCTATTGTGTGGTAAATATATTGGTGGAAAGTGTCTGTGAAATTCACATTGTCGGGGTAGCGCACATTTGCAATCATCCACCCGGTGTCTTCATTAATAAAGTGTATGCCGTCAATAGAAGCATAGTCTGGTTGCTGGTAAAGCAAATCAAAAGAGGTGCCCCGGTCAAAACTCTTATATAATTGTGCATTGCTGCCAGAAGCAATCAAAATATTGGGTGACAAATAGCAGAGCGCTGAGTAGTATTCCCATGGGTTAAAAGTGGGCGTTGAAATATCTTCCCAAGTGTTGCCGCCATCATTAGTACGCATCATTGCCCCGGCATTGCCGGCTGCAATGCCATAGTTAGCATCAATAAACTGCACAATGTTAAGACCGCCGGTTGGTTGTACTACACTATATGGTTTTCTCCATGACGCAGCAGAATCGGCTATTACACCGCCCTGGCCACACAGCCCCAGCCGCCCAGATGGCGAAATATCAATGCCGTAAAAGCCATTGCTTGCTTCGGCAGTGCCGGGTGTATATATGCTTCTTGAAGAAAAATTGAACCCTTTGTTTGATGAAGACAATAATTCGCCATAGCTGCTAACAGCCATCACATTATTCCCATCCTTGCATATAGCATTATAGATCTGCGGGCTGTTTATGGGATAGTATTTAGAGTTATATGCTGAACCGTTGTTCACCATCCAGTAACTACCATCGGGAGTCGCCGTGTTTATCCTGATAAGGCCGCCGTTGTTTTGTGTGCCAACCACCACAGCAGTATCGTTTATAATAGCAATGGCACGGTAGTTTTGGAAGTGGAGCCCAAAAGTATTATCATCATATGTAGAGACTTGCGTAATGGTATCGGTTGGCTCCGGGCCCCATTGCACCAATGCTGTGTCTGTTGCATTTACATTAGGGTACACAGTAGAATCGGTAATTGAATAATCAGACCATACATTGTTTTCGTATTTCCACACAAGGCCGTTGGCGCCGCCTGCATAGCCAACGCCTGACGGGGAAAATCTTATTTTATAAATAGCCGCCCTGAGCCAGGTTTCAGCTGGCGCAGGAAAAAGAAATTCCGGCTGCCATGTAGCACCGCCATTGGTGGTTTTATAAATAGTAGCCTGGTTAGTGGCCGAATCACCCTCGCCGCCAATGTAGCCAACATTGGCATCAAGAAAACACACGGTGTGTATCTTATTGTATTCATAGTTGGCTATAGCAGAAAAGGGTGTAGCAACCTCAGACCAGTTGATGCCGCCATCAGTGCTTTTTATCATTATGCCATCATCGCCCACTGCATAGGCAAGCGTTGGTGTAACAAACTGCACATCATTAAAACCCGGCCTAACCAATTCGCCTGCGTTATTGGTAGTAGTAAAGGCAAAATACTGCCATGTGCCGCCACCGTCAGTTGTTCTTGCAATGGCGCCGTATTCGCCTACTATTAAAGCCGTGTTATCATCGGCATAAGCTATTTGCCAGCCCCAAAAACCAAATGGCTTGGGGTTGCTGTACCTCCACTTATTAGTACCAATTTGTGCGCTTGCATAGCTTGCAAAAAAGAAAATGGCAAATGATGCCATTAAAAAATGAAATGTAAATTTCCTCATGTGTTAAAATTTTTGTGTACAGCCCATGGTTTCAGGCAACGTTTTCAGTGGGATATTGGCTTTATTTTGCAGGGATAAAGGTAAAATGAGCGCCATTTCAATTGTTGAGTGTTTATTTTCAAATTTAAAATTGAGTATAAACACCTACCTGTGCCAGCCGGGGGCAAAGTAGCTTTGTAGAAATAAAGGATAGCTGCCCGCATTTGCAATAACATTTTACCGATGGAGAAAAAATGGCTGTTTACATTGTTGATTTTATCCTGCTGCATTTGCAGTGCCCAGGACAAATCAAACCGTGG
>CAYRRL010000163.1:0-6816 GCA_964426665.1 uncultured Ferruginibacter sp.
AAAACTATTTGCGGAAAAGAGAAAACCTGCAAATGGTATTTGTGCTGCTTGATGCAAGGCACAGCCCGCAAAAAATTGATTTGGAATTTTTGAGCAAGCTGGATGGATGGGGATTGCCCATCACAATGATATTTACAAAGGCTGATAAAGAAACACAGGCTGTTGTAGCAAAAAATGTTAAGCAGTTTTTAGAAGCGATGAGGAAGACATGGCAGTTTTTGCCACAGCATTTTGTAAGCAGTGCTGTAAAAAAAATGGGAAGGGATAAAATTTTAGGGTTGGTTAATGACTTAATAGCAGAGGCGCAGCAGGGATAATATTGATGCATTGCTTCATTGCTGAATTTGTTATGCAATCATATAATATAAAAGGCCTCAACTGAGTTGAGGCCTTTTATATTACTCTATTAATTTGATTAGCTCAAATGTTTTGCAAGGTGTTTTGCCATGTCAAACATTGATACCTGGCCTTTGCCGCCAAATACCACTTTCAGTTTGTCATCAGCATTAATCATGCGCCTGTTCTTGGCATCCTGAAGTTTGTTCTTCTTGATGTAGTCCCATATTTTTTTCACAGCTTCTGTACGGGGAACGCCTTTAGTTCCAATGACAGCGCCCAATGCAGCGCTTGGTGTAAGCGCCTTCATGAATGCAGCGTTTGGTTTACGGGCGCTTTTTTTCTTTGCAGGTTTTTTTGCAGCTTTTTTAGGAGCGGCTTTTTTTGCAGCCTTTTTAGGTGCAGCTTTCTTTGCAGCCTTTTTAGGAGCGGCTTTTTTTGCGGCTTTTTTTGCTTTTGCCATGTTTTTTAAAGTTTAGAAATTAATGGATCGATTAATATTCAGTGATAAATATAGGCGATTTATTATTCCAGCAAATTTTTATTGGAAAATTGTTGTCCACAGAGGGGGAATAGGAATGGGGATAGAGGAAAACAGCAGTGCTTCTTTGTGGCATTCCTTTGTAAAAACCCTTAAAAATTATAGTTGAATATGAATATGGCCATCATGCCTTACAGCCCGGCAACCATGAAACCTTATTTTTTCTGAAAAAAGCGACAATCTTGCTTTTAAATGCGGCTCAATAAATATTTTGTTGATAGCCTTGCTGAAAGCAAACAGGTTTACCAATTCTTTTGTTCTAATACTATCAAACCGAAAATTCTTTTTATTCCCCTGAGGAACTATGGCCCTTAAAAAACTATACTGCCAGTTTTTCCTGCAAAATTCCGCAGTATTTTTTTCATCTGGCCGTGGTTCTTCGCAAATACTATAACCAATAAACGAAGGGCAATTATTTGTTTCGTCTCCTGTCTTATTATCAATGTAACAAAAAGAAATATCCAGTTTTTTGCCATCATCATGGCTTAAATGGGGGAATAACGGAAAGCCATTTATAAAAGGAAAGTTGGCATCTAAATAATTTAAAATTGTGTTGGGGTGTTTTTCATTCATTTGCTGAGCGGCATCGAAAGCAGCTTTCCTTAACAACGGATTAACATAATGCCTGTTAAGAAAGCAAGTCAGAATATTTTGGGGCTGCAAACGATTTGATTCAAATACCGGAAGTGCAACCCTTCCAAAAGGTTTTGCAATCATTGGCAATAAAGCAAACGCCATTATGCAATAAATGATAAGAAAGGAAACAAGTTTACATAAGCCTCTGAAATATTTATTGCTTGTTTTATTATTGATAAACTTGTGTGTTGCAAATGAGAACAAGTAGATAACCCCTCCTGCCTGTGTCACGATAGTCAGGATTGCAAAAACTATAATTACCCAAATTATTCTTAATAAGGCCATTGAGCAGGCATGATTGATTAAAGATAAAAAATGGTATGCCAATGAAAGGATCACATGATCAATGACAGGACGATGCTGCTATAAAAAATAAAAGTCAGTATCAAACAAAAAAGCAAAGAGGAAACAATTTTACCTTCCGTAATTTTCACACTACGAAACCAACGCAGCCAAAATAAAGAATTTAGTTTACCACTTTATTGGCGCAACTGCTGCTTGCAAAGGCTTCGGGTTTGGCTTTAAAGGCAAAGCCCATTCCGAGTATGTAGCCCATTGCTTCCCGTAAAGCTTCGTTGCTTTTGAAGTGCGGGTTGGTGTTGATGTCGGCATGCACTTCCATGTCTACATCGTACTCAGTAAACAATCCGCAGAGTTCGTAAGCAATCTCGATGCTTTTGGCCACTTCCACCAGCATCCTTTCTTTGATACTGTACTTTGTAAGGGTCTTTTCATTGTGGATGAACATGAAACCGCCGTGCCCTTCCCGCAAAAAAACAATTACGGTGGCAAATTCGGTTTCTTTCCCTTTTACCTGGCTGTCGGTACCAATGCAAACTTTGAGGTGGTAGCCTGCTGTGGTTTCTCTTTTGATGGCTGCTTCCACTGCCTCTTTTATGGGCAGGTTAATGGGGTCGCCATTAAATTTTCTCCATAACATAATGAATGAGGTTTTCTAAAGTTAAGGATATAAACCATATAACAATGCCTTGCAAGCGAAAAATTTACATATTAATACAGAATTAATAGAGGCAAAAAAAGGGGCCGCTTAGAAAAGCAGCCCCGTAATCTATTAAACAATAATAATTTCTTTACAACTTTAAGACCCTTGCTGCTGCCGTTTCGCCGCAGCCAAACAACTGCAAAATATAAATACCTGCAGGCTGGTTTTGCAAAGGGATGCTGTTGGCCCCGGCTGCCCCGCTGCCTGTTGCCAGTATATTGCCGCCCTCATCTGCAAGCCTGAATTTGAAAATGCCTGTAGCCAGAACTTTAATTTCGTTGGCAACAAATGCTGATACCATAAATGAACTGCTGCTGGCTGGTTTCTTTAACAGCACTGTTTCAGAATACACCACCCGCCCTGAAAGCGATATTGCCTGCAGGCGGTAGAAAATATTTGTTTGCTGCAATGGCATGTAGCTGTAAGCCTGCCGGCCGGTTACATTTTTTACATCTGTATAATTAACAGCATCGTTAGATGATTGCAATACAAGGTTGCTGATAGTTTCGTTGCAATCAATGCTCCATGCTAAATTGTGCAGGCTATTGGCTGTATTGCCCTGCAATTTTATATTGCAAACCGGCAGCACGCCATACATACCAGTCAAATTATAGGAACCCAGGCTGCCATAATCGCTTGTATTGCTATTGCCAGTGCCTTCCACCACCATGTAATAGGTGCCTGCATTTAAAATAGTATCAACAGAAACACTCATGCTGCCGGAAGGGTTGTATGACTGGATTAAATTTTTTGACCCATCGTACAGCGACAGTTTTATATCAAGGTTGGCGCCGCTGTTATCAGCAGCAATGCTGTAAGGTTTTGCGCCCAAATGAAAATTTGAATTGAATGCCAATGAAAATTTGAAAGCGTCTTTGTCATTGGTAGTGGCAATGATGCCGTCTACATTTATGTTGGACACATTTATTTGTGCAGGCGCATTTGATATATCATCGCTGTAGTCATCAGCCCTGTAGCCAAAGCCATTGTTTGAAACAAGAATGGAAAGATTGTCCTGGTTGCTGCTGCAGCCATAAGGCGTTGGCCCGTTGCTCCAGCCGCTCATGTTTCGGTAGTAGCTATTGCCCATAATAGGCGCCCAGGCTGTTTCGCCGTTTCCGTTGCCTTCGTTGTAGGCAGCGGTAAGGTTGCAGCTATTGTCGTATGTTGATTGATGGGAAAGCCCCAGTGTATGCCCGCTTTCATGCGAACAGCATTCTGCCACCATCTTTGCGTTATTGGGGCCAAGCCGGTCGCAAAAAACAAAGCAAGGCGTATCATCCCCCCATGTAAATGAATTTCGGTAACCCACACCGCCAACGCCTGCAAACCAACTGCTCGTTGTAGTTATAATTACCCTTATGCGCCTGTCAAGCGGGGCAGCGTTAAACACATCCACATCGGTAGTAATATTGATATTAAATGGCCGGTAGTCTTCTGCCACACGGTTGAAAATTTCTGTAACCTGTGTGTTATTAAAAGCAGGCGCTGCACAGTTGATGGTATTGCCGTAGTTCCATACCGGCGAGTTTACTTCCTCGCCATCAAAATCAAGATAGATAACAGCCGTAGCGGATGGATAGCTGTTTAATTTCAACTGGCTGCTGGCTGCAAAAGAACAGAGCAATAATGAAAGCGTGGCAAGCAATATTTTGTTCTTCATAAACGGATGGATTGGATGGATGAATTGGATTGGTGGTACCGCTTATGTTATTTGCTGCAGAGCTGCAAAATCCTGTCTGTTTCTATTTTCACAAACTGGTAGCTATTGCCACCGGTTTTCTTAAGTTCGTATCCATCGGCAAAATCAGGCCCGTACAAATGGCCCACATAAGTAAAATTGTTGGCAGCATCGTAACGCCTTGAAACGGAAAAAAGAATATTGTGGAATGCTGTGAGCTTAACAGAAACAGTTTGCAGGTTGCTGTATTTTTTTGCCCACCATTTCACCGGGCCTTTCAGGTCAAGCCCGCCGTCAAGCGATAAACTTGCTTCTGACTCATTGCCGGGAACGAATAAACCTGCCAGTTGCGCCTCAGTGCAATTGATTACGGATGGGTATTCTTTAAAGAGGAAATTTTTTGTTGCTCTTTTTTGCGCCTGCGTGGCTGTTGCGGCCATGATGCATAGCGCCACAAGCACTATGTGGGTACAGTGTTTCATAAGATTGCTTTTGTATTGGATAATCCCGATAGCTGCCGGGATGGCACAGGGAACTACTCCTGCGCTAACAGATGTAACGCTTAAATACCAATCTTATTGTAATTATAATGGGTTAATTAGTACTGGCCTGTGCCCAGCATCACCAAAGTGCAGGCTTCTTCTGCATCAATGCCTTTTGATTTAGCCAACTCGTAGAACTCATCATTTTCTGCACCGGGATTGAAGATGATACGTTTGGGGTGAAGGGATAGAATGTAATCGTAGTATTCCTGCTGGCGGGTTGGGTTTAAGTATAACGTTACTGTATCAATATTATCGAATTGCTTATGCTCTGTTTGTATTATAATATTGCCGATTTGCCCCGGGCGCTTGCCCAATGCAATTACAGGGTGCTTATAAGCATTGAGCCTTTGCACAGCCATATTGCTATAGCGTGCAGGGTTTTCGGAAGCGCCGATGACTAATGTTTTCTTTTGTCCCATAATTACTTTAACTCAAAAACCTTGCCCTCACATCTGCTGATGGCACCATGCATTCTTCCTTTTGCCCAAACCATTTGTAGCGGTTTTTTGCAATGAAATCATAAACCCCATTGCGGATAAAAGGCGGCACAATGATAAAACCATAACAAAGAGGCCACAATCCTTTTAAATGCCTGCATACTCTTAATGCTGCTGTGGAGCGGTTATATATTTTTTCATTTTCAATAAACAAAAATGAACGCATATCATTTTCAGGCAAACCATATTGCTTTACCAATTCCCGGCCTGCCTCGCTTTGCAGGGGCGCAAACTTTATAGTTTTGTCCTTGTTTCTTTTTATTGTAAAGTTTACTGCCCCGTTGCAAAAATTGCAAACGCCATCAAATAATATTACAGGGTTTTCATTCATTGTATTTGCAAAATTAACTGAATGGTTTTAAAAGGGCTGCCAGTCTTTTGCAAAGAGCCGGCAGCTTTACTACTCACAATTAAAAACAATGGGTTAAACCAAATGATAATTCTTTCTTGGTGTTTTGCTGATGATGCCTTTGAATGCATCTTCCAGCAAAGCATATTTAAACTGAAAACCTGATTGCAAAATTTTTGTTGGCAATACCCAACGGCTTTTCAACACCAGTTCTGTTTCTGTGCCGATTAGTGGGGCGCCAATGGCAAGCATCCATTCATAAGCTGGCAAGCCAAATTTGTGCCCGGTTGCTTTTCGCAATAGCTCCATAAACTCTTTATTGGTTACTGGATTCGGGCTGCTGCAATTGAAAGTGCCTTCCAGTTCTTTGTGTTCATATAGCCATTCTATCATCCTGCAAGTGTCTTCCACATGCACCCAACTATACATTTGCTTGCCGCTGCCCTGCCTGCCACCCAGCCCAAACTTTAATAAATTAAAATAAGGAACCATTACCCCTCCAGCGCCTAAAGTGATAGCCATACGCAAAGCAATTTTTCTTGTGAACGGTGTTCTCTGTTCATAAAATGTTTTCTCCCAAAGCTTGCATACCTGTACAGAAAAATCATTGGCGAAATTGGTGAATGATTCATCTCTCGGCTCTGTGGTGGCATAAGGGTAAATAGTTGCAGAAGCTGCATTTATCCAAACCCCAGGCGGCTTCGCTGCTTTATATATTGCAAGCCCGATGGCTTTTGTTGAATTGGTGCGGCTATCGAAAATTTCTTGTTTGTTTTTTTCGTTGTAACGGCAATTAACAGATTTGCCTGCAAGATTTATTACGATATCTGCGCCATCAATTTCTTGTGCCCATTCGCCGGTGCTAATGCCATCCCATTTTACATAACGGATATTTTTTGCTGCGTCTTCATTAATGTTATTTTCGCCAAAAGCGTTTGTTTTATGATGGTTTAATTGACGTGTCAAAACAACAATGCTGTTATCCTTTCCAAAGTAATTACACATTTCCTGCCCGATGAAACCAGAGCCGCCTGCCAATATTATCTTTTTGTTTTTCATACAATCTGTTTATAACTATTTCATATCAGTATTTGCATATTGATTTGCCATTCTTTCTTTTATATTTTTTTCATGTACTGCTTTTTTACGGAGGTTGAAAAATATATAGAGGTTAAAGAAATGCATTCCACCAAGTATTAAAATGATAAGCCCAATCTTAATACTTAAT
>CAYRRL010000164.1:0-6813 GCA_964426665.1 uncultured Ferruginibacter sp.
GCCGCCTATTGAAATATTAAATCAAAACTCAATTCTTCATTCCACCTTCTCAACTTCACCTTTGTTGCATCTCCCTTATTGAATTTACTTAATGCTTCCATATAGGTTTGCACATCTGTAAATTTATGGTCGCCTAATTGATATAACACATCGCCCGCCTTTATGCCAATCTTTTGTGCTGTCTTTCCTTCGCTCACACCGTCCACTCTTACGCCATCGCCGCTGTATGTATAGTCCGGCATAATACCCAAGGTTACTTTAAACCTTGTGCTGCTGCCCATCTGCATTTCTTTTGTTTTTGTAAACTCCGGCTTTCCATTTTTATCATTCGCTTCAATAGCTTTAAAAATATATTTCAATACCATTAGTTCTCCGGTGTAATTTATTTTATCAGCATCATCGCTTGGTTTATGGTAGTCTGTATGAAGGCCGGTAAAGAAAAACAATACCGGGATGTCTTTTCTGTAAAATGAAGTATGGTCGCTGGGGCCTGCGCCGCTGCTGTCAAATTTTATGGCGAAGTACTTATCTTTTGTGCTGAACGTGTGCGCCCATGCCGGCGATGTGCCATAGCCGCCAACAGTTAGCGAACGGGTGCTGTCTTTAAGCCTGCCTACCATATCCATATTAATCATGTAATGTATTGTAGAAAGGCTAATAGTGGGGTGCTCTGTAAAGTATTTGGAGCCGAATAAACCAAGCTCTTCCCCGGAAAAAGCAATGAGCAAATAATTATTGTTTTTCAGTTTGGATGCTTTCAGCAGTTTGCTTAGCTCCAGCAATGCTGCAGTGCCGCTGGCATTGTCATCTGCCCCATTGTGAACAGCTTTTTCGTTTCCAGTATACAGTGAGTTGTTGTCTTCTCCATAACCAAGATGGTCGTAGTGTGCGCCGATAACAACAGTTGACGCAGCCCCATTATTTAAAAACCCAATCACATTGTGCCCATCTCTTTTTTTCTCTTCAATCAGTATTTTTAATCTGATGTCAATCGTAGCGGTTTCATCGCTGATATATTTTTTTACAGCGTCTTTTGTAATGTACACCAGCGGCAATGCAGCAGGGGCAACTTTTGCCTTGCCATCAAATTTTAATGCATCGGAAATGCCTGAAGAATTGTAAAGGAACAAGCCTGTGCAGCCTTTCTTTTTTAAATCGACTGCTTTTGTGGCAATGGCATTTTCCAAATCGAAGTGTGGGTTGCTTTCATTAGCTTCCAGCATTTCTTTTAAATCAATAAACCATGGCTCGCCGCCTTCTTGCAAAGCCAAAGCGCTGGTGGCTTCTAATGATTGGTTGGGGCATGCGGCAAGCGGGAAAAATTCTTTGCTTAATTCCAACGCATTGCCATTGATGAGTAAATGCGAAGAGGTGCTTATAAACCTGCCATCGTTTATTTCGAATGCTTGTAAAAAACTCTGGTTATCGCCTTTTGGTTCAAGGCCTGCTTTTGTAAATTCATTTATAATATATGCCGATGCCCTTTTTTCGCCTTCGGTGCCCGCCCTTCTGCCTTCCAGTTTGTCATCAGCCAAAAAAGAAATGTGCGTTTGTAAATTGGCTATAATAAGCTTGTCTGCTTTTTTTAGTTTTTGTGAGAAGCCGCCTTGCGCAGTAAATAAAAGGAAGAGAAGCAAATATTTCATACTGGAGGTTGTGAGGCAAAGGTAGTGGTGAAAGGCGAATGGCAAATAGTCAATTGTTTACAGGCGATTATTCCCTGGCAATTTGTATTTCACTATTCTGGATTCGTCATTCCCCATTATCTTTAGCTTAAATTTTTGTTGGTAACAAATGACAAATTTTATTCCAATATTCCCCCTCGGTATTGTAGTATACCCTGGCGAGGCGCTCAACCTTCACATATTTGAGCCACGATACAAAGCACTCATTCAGGAGTGCAGCAAAAACGGCAAGCAGTTTGGCATACCCACAGTTATTAATAATAACATGGCTGAAATGGGCACGCTGATGGAGCTGACAGAAATTTCCAAAGTATACGATAATGGCGAAATGGATATCAAAACAAAAGGCGTTAAAGTATTCAGGATACTGGAAGTGGTAAAGGAAATTCCGGAGAAATTATATAGCGGCGCTATTGTTAATTACCCTGATAATGAAGAAAAGGGCAACAGGGCTTTAATGACAAGCGTTGTAAAAGCCATAAGGGAATTGCATGCCGCTTTAAAAGTGAGCAAAGATTTTAAAAAGCCGGATGAGGAATTGTGGAGCTACGATGTAGCGCACCATGCAGGGCTTTCATTGGAAGAGGAATACGAATTGCTTCAACTGCTGCATGAACTGCAGCGGCAGGAATACCTTAAAAGGCATATCCTTAAAGTGCTGCCGGTAGTAGGCGAAATGGAGGCGCTTAAAGAAAGAGTAAAATTAAACGGGCATTTTAAAAATTTAAGTGGGTTTGACATTTAAAATGTTGAAAATTGTGGAAGGGTTGAATGTTGTTTATTATCCCCATCAATTTTCAACTAACGTGAACAACATTCAACAATCTTCAACAAATTAAACGATGGTAACACTTTGCCTCGACTTTGGCAACACCCGCCAAAAAGCAGCCATGTTTGATGGCGGCGTTTTTAAAGAAGAAATATTACTTGAAGGCGATAGTATTGCGGCTGTTGAATCAATGGTAAAAAAATACCAGCCGGCTAAGTCCATTTTGTCTTCTGTTATTAACCATGATAACGAAATAGAACAATTGCTTTCCAATCATACAGCATTCCATAAACTTTCGCACAGCAGCAAGCTCAATTTTGCCACGCCCGTTAGCAAACCAGAAACTATCGGTACCGACAGGCTGGCCCTGTGTGCAGCAGCGGTTCATTTTTACCCCGGAAAAAATAATTTAGTGATCGGCCTGGGCAGTTGCATTACCTATAATTTTATAAACCAAAACCATGAGTTTCTTGGCGGCGCTATTTCGCCGGGCATGGAAATGCGTTTTAAGAGCATGCATGACTATACTGCTAAACTGCCTTTAGTTCAAAAAGACTTTAATTTCCCCGTGATTGGCTATGACACAAAAACAAATTTGCAGAGCGGCGTACTGGCAGGCATTTCCTTTGAAATTGGCGGCTGTATTGAGTTTTACGCTGAAAGGTATGCCAACTTTAACGTGGTTTTAACCGGGGGCGATGCATGCTATTTTGCCCGTCAGTTCAAAAGCAAGATATTTGCGGACTTAAAATTTTTATTCAAAGGGCTGTATGCCATAAGCGAAGCCAACAACTGCTAATAATGAAGAGGATTACCGGATTTGTTTTAACCCTGTTTTTATGTTCGTCTGCTATTGCCCAGGAAAACTCGCCATACTCCCGTTACGGCCTTGGCGATTTGGTGCCCGCTCAAAATATCGTTACCCGTGGCATGGGCGGTTATGCTGCCGGTTATTCCTCCGGCTATTTTGAAGAGCAGGCAATCAATTTTGTGAACCCGGCCAGTTATGCCAACCTCAGTTATATTGCGCCTTCGGTTATTAAACAAAATGGGTCTGCACTAAGGAAAACCATTTTTGATTTTGGTTTTGAAATTGACAACCGATCTCTAAAGCAAATTGACCCTGCTGCCAAATACAGCGCTACCAACCTTATTATTTCTTATGTGCAGCTTGGCCTGCCTGTAAAACTGAGGAAGGCAAACAAAAAAGGGATTTTTCTCGGGTTCAATTTTGGCCTTAGGCCTTTGTCAAGAATCAATTATAAAATTGCAAGCTTTGAAAGAAAACCGGGCGTAGACAGTTTTGGGACAATATATGAAGGCACGGGCGGCATGAGCGAAGCCATGGCAGGCGCAGGGCTGCGGATTAAAAATTTCAATATCGGGTTTAACAGCGGCTACCGTTTTGGCAACAAATCTTACAGCACAAGGGTAAGTATTTTAAATGACACTGTTTATCATTACCAGTCCAATTCAGAAACCAAATCCAATTTTGGCGGCGTGTTTTTTACACTGGGCACACAATACGAAATAAAACTAAATGGCAAGAAGGGCAGCCCCGAGGGCGCTGTGTTAAGGCTGGGTGCTTACACATCATTGCAGCAAAAAATGGATGGCACGCAGGAACTGCTAAGGCAAACCATAAAGTACGACAGCGAAAACGGCATTTACCAGGTTGACAGCATATTTAAGAACAGCCAGAGCGGCATTGTGCAGTACCCATCAAGCTGGGGCGCTGGTTTTTCTTATAAAGACAGCAGCGGCCACTGGAGCTTTGGTGCAGATTATGAAAGGAGCAACTGGGGCGGCTACCGCTATTTTGGGCAGAAGGACAATGTAAAAAACACATGGAAAATAAGGGGCGGCGCAGAATACTTCCCTGCTGAATATGGAAGGACGCCTTTTAATAAATTTTTCAGCTATGTAAAATACCGGGCCGGTTTTTATTACGGGCCTTCTTACATCGACCTTGGCAAAAACATGCCTGAATTTGGCTTTAGCCTTGGCGCAGGCATACCATTAAAGCTCAGGCGGAGTTCTGTTTATGAAACACAATCTTCTTACCTTAATACTTTGATAGAATTTGGCAACAGGGCGAACAAAAACACCAACCTCCGTGAAAGTTTTTTCCGTATTGGTTTTGGCCTGTCATTAAGCGACCTTTGGTTTAGCAGGCAGAAATATTATTAAGCCATTAATTGTAGAGATAAATGCAAACGCATATTAAAATACTGGCAGCCTCAGCAATGGGCTGCTTTTTTTTGTGCAGTTGCGAAAACGATTTAGGCGAAGTGCAAAAAATAAATTCAGCGGAACTTGGCAAAGATGTGGCTAAAAATGTAACAACACGTTATTCAATAGGCGGCAAAAAAAAGGCAATACTCACTGCGCCACTGATGTACAAAGTGCAGGACACCACAGCTTACATTGAATTCCCCAACACGCTGCACGTGGATTTTTTTAATGCCAGCGGCGACAGCATTGAAAGCAGGCTTGATGCAAAATATGCCCGCTACCGGGAACAGAAAAGCATTGTGTTTTTAAAAGACAGTGTGAAAGTGATTAATACCCTTGGCGATACGCTATACTGCCACGAACTGTATTGGGACCGCAACCAAACCGGCAGGGAATTTTATACTGACAAACCCGTACGCATCCGCCGTAAAATGGAAACCATTGACGGCACCGGTATTGAGGCGAAACAGGATTTTAAAGAATGGCATATACTGCACCCTGTGGGTTATGTAAAGGTGAGTGGGAATGAGTTCCCGGATTAAGTTTTTTGCTTTTTAACCTGCCTGATCATATTATCTTATCATGAGAAAGATAGCCAAACCAAAAAAGGCTGCCCAAAAAACTGTCCATAATATTAGCATCCAATCAATAGTTTTTAATTCCATTTTACTTGATTTGCCATTGCAATTAATTTTTTTTAAAACCCAAGAAAATATTTACTATGAAGATACAGTTTACTTATTAAGAAAATTTAATGCTATAACAATTTTATCATTCCTGTGTTATTGTAATTTCACTGCACAAAAAATAATTATATGGAATACCGCCGCCTTGGCAAATCCGGCCTGCAGGTAAGTGTGCTTTCTTTTGGGAGCTGGGTTAGCTTCAGCAAACAAATAAATGATAAAGCTGCCGATGAATTAATGGGCATTGCTTATGATAACGGCATTAACTTTTTTGACAATGCAGAAGTGTATGCGCTAGGCGAAAGCGAAAAGATGATGGGCCGTGTTATTAAAAAGAAAAAGTGGGACAGGACATCTTACACTGTTTCATCCAAAGCTTTCTTTGGCTGGAGGGGAAAAGCAAATAAGCCCAACCAAACCGGCAACAGCCGTAAACATTTAGTGGAAGCCTGCAATGAAGCCTTGCAAAGGTTGCAGGTTGATTACCTCGATTTATTCTTTTGCCACAGGCCTGATAAAAACACGCCCATTGAAGAAACAGTGTGGGCAATGAACCATTTGCTGCAACAGGGGAAAATTTTGTATTGGGGCACCAGTGAATGGAGCGGCGTGGAAATAATGGAAGCTCATCGTGTGGCTGAAAAGTATAAACTCATTGGGCCAACCATGGAGCAGCCGCAATATAATTTGTTTGAGCGCCATAAAGTGGAAGTGGAGTACAATGAGATTTATAAAAACGTTGGCCTGGGCACAACTGTCTGGAGCCCGCTGGCTTCTGGCTTGCTAAGCGGAAAGTACAATGATGGCATACCTAAAGGCAGCCGCTTTGCATTGCAGGGCTTTGATTGGCTTAAAGACAGGTGGATGGTGGATGACAGGATTAAGAAGGTAAAAAAGCTGAGTGAGTTTGCTGCAAAAATAGGGGCAACAACTGCAGCATTAAGCATTGCATGGTGCATTAAAAACCCCAATGTAAGCACTGCCATTTTGGGCGCAACAAAAAAACAACAGTTGCTTGATAACTTAAAAGCACTGGAAATTGTGCCAAAACTTACACCCGAAGCAATGGAAAAAATAGAAGGCATTATGAAAACAAAACCAACAGCACCGGAATATTAAGATGGCAACAGTAAAACTATACGGGCTGCCTTATTGCGATGGCACAATAGCTGCAACAAAATGGCTGGAAGCAAAGGGCTATTCTATCAACCTGCACAATTATAAAACAAGCGGCATAAGCAAAGAAAAGTTGCAGGAATGGTGCAAAGCATCGGGCTGGGAAAAAGTTTTAAATAAGCGAAGCACTACATGGCGAAGCCTGAAACCAGAAGAACAGGATGAAGTAACAGATGAAAACAGTGCCATCGAAATAATGTTGAAAAACACCAGCCTCATCAAGCGCCCGGTAATTGAATTTGGAAAAGAATTATTGATTGGC
>CAYRRL010000165.1:0-6767 GCA_964426665.1 uncultured Ferruginibacter sp.
CACGTGAATTAATTTTTCACTCAACGAATACAAAGTGGATTAACGATTGCTTGCTTTGTATTCGTTTTTTTGTTTTGATATAACTGCATGGCCGAAAACCAAAACATAGCTGCTTCTTCATCTTTGATAAATGAAGACCTTGCCGCCATTCCACAGGAAAAGCGTAGCTGGGGCACATGGAACTATGCTGCTCTTTGGATAAGCATGAGCTTGTGCATACCAACGTACATGTTGGCGAGTTCATTAATTGGTGGTGGCATGAACTGGTGGCAGGCAATACTCACTATCTTTCTTGGCAACTGTATTGTTTTAATCCCGATGATATTAAACGGGCATGCTGGTGCTAAGTACGGAATCCCATTTCCTGTTTTTGTAAGAGCTAGCTTCTGCACAAAGGGCGCTAACATTCCGGCAATGCTGAGAGCGATTGTTGCCTGCGGATGGTTTGGAATCCAGACATGGATTGGCGGCGCTTCGCTGTATAATATTTTCCGGGCATGGAACCCTTCGCTGGCTGAAATAGATAATAGTTCATTGTTTCCCCAGGATCTGCCCATGATTTGCTTTTTTGTTTTCTGGGCTTTGAACATGTTTATTATTTATCTCGGTGTTGACAGTATCAGGAAATTGTTAGTCTTTAAAGCATTTTTTCTTCCAATAGCAGCATTGGCATTATTGATATGGGCAATTGTTGCGGCAAAAGGATTGGGCCCGATATTAAGCCAGCCATCTAAGTTTGCAACCAATGGGGAATTTTGGAATTACTTCTTTCCTGCACTCACAGGCATGGTTGGCTTTTGGGCAACACTCTCTTTAAACATCCCCGACTTTACAAGATATTCAAAATCGCAAAAAGCACAAGTGAACGGGCAGATAATCGGCTTGCCGCCATCGATGACATTTTTTGCTTTTGTAGGAGTAATTGTAACCTCTGCTACAGCTATTATTTACGGGCAAACAGAATGGGATATTGTAAAACTCGCTGGCAAATTCGACAGCAAACTGATGGTGACATTCGCCATGATTGGAATTATCATTTCAACATTAGCGACAAACATTGCAGCCAATATAGTAAGCCCTGCGAATGATTTTGCCAACCTGGCCCCGCAAAAAATTAATTTCAGAACTGGTGGCTATATCACTGGTGTTATCGGTGTATTAATCTTCCCATGGAAATTAATTGCCGACCCGAATGGCTATATTTTTACCTGGCTTATTGCTTACTCAAGCCTGCTTGGCCCTGTTGGCGGCATTATGATAGTTGATTATTTTTTCATCAGGAATAAAGAATTAAATGCTGCTGACCTGTATAAAGAGAATGGTGAATATGCTTACAGCAATGGGTTTAATTCAAAAGCGATTCTTGCATTGCTGGTTGGTATTCTTCCAAACATTCCCGGGTTTTTATTACAGATAAAAGTGATTGCTGCAGATGCTTTTCCCCAATGGGTTAATCATTTGTATAATTATGCATGGTTTGTTGGGTTTGCAGTGAGTGGGGCGGTTTATTATTTGTTGATGAATAATAACCGCAAAGTGCGCTAAGGTTTACGCAAAGAGACGCAAAGGGGAAACTGTGTGCCCTTTGGCTGTATTTTCTCTGCGTTCTTTGCGGCTGAAAAAACTTATGACAGAAAACGAATTGTCACACAAGATAATTGGGCTTGCAATGGAAGTTCATTCTGCATTAGGGCCTGGGTTACTAGAAAGTGCTTATAAAGAATGTTTGTATTATAAGATAGCAAAATCAGGCTTGTTTGTAGAAAAAGAAAAGGCGATGCCTTTGGTTTTTGAAGAAGTTAAATTAGATTGTGGCTATAGAATAGATTTATTAATTGAGAATAAGTTGGTAGTAGAGTTGAAAAGTGTTGAAGCATTGAATGATGTTCATCTTGCACAGGCTTTAACTTATATGAAATTGGGTAATTTTAAATTAGGCTTGCTGATGAATTTTAATGTAGCAAGATTAAAAGATGGAATAAAAAGAGTAGTAAACAATTTGTAGATAAAACTGCAAAGAACGCTAAGGTTTACGCAAAGGCCACAAAGACAACTTTGCATCCTTTGCGCTGTATTTTCTTTGCGTTCTTTGCGGTTAAATAAAAAATACCATGTCTGTATTAATAAAAAACGGCCGCATCATCACAGCAGATGCGGATTACATTGCTGATATTTTTATCGAAGGGGAAACCATTTCAACCATCGGTAAAAATTTAAGCGTAAAAGCAGATACAGTAATCGATGCAGCAGGAAAACTGGTAATGCCCGGCGGCATCGACCCACATGTGCACTTAGATATGCCTTTTATGGGTACGTTCAGTAGTGATACGTATGAAACAGGCACAAGAGCAGCTTTGTATGGAGGCACTACCATGGTAATTGATTTCATTTTGCAAACGCAAGGAAAGTCTTTGCAAAGCGCACTGGATGACTGGAAAAGCAGGAGCGATAACAATGCAGTTGGGGACTACAGTTTCCACATGGCAGTAACAGACTTTAATGATGAAACAAAAAAGGAAATAAAAACTTTTATAGAAGAATACGGCATTACTTCTTTCAAAACATTTATGGCCTACAAAGGCGCTTTGATGATTGATGACAGGCAGATGATTGGCCTGATGGAAGAAGTTAAAAAGTGCGGCGGCTTAATAAATGTACATGCCACCAATGGCGACATGATTGACTACCTTGTTCAGAAGCACAGAAACGAAGGGAAGCTTTCTCCTTTATATCATTATCTTTCTCAACCGGAAGTTACCGAAGCAGAAGCAGCAGAACGTTTTGTTGATATGGCAAACTATACTGGTTGCCCCGGCTACATTGTTCACTTAACATGTGAAGGTGCCTTGAATGCAGTACGCAATGCAACAAGAAGGAATCAGAACATGTTTGTTGAAACCTGCATTCAATATTTAATTATTGATGCATCACTATATGAACAGGAAGATGGCGCTAAATGGGTGATGAGCCCGCCATTGAGAGAGAAGAAAGACCAGGCAACATTGTGGGCGGGTATCAACCAAGGCATGGTGCAGGTAGTGGCGACAGACCATTGCCCTTTTATGTGGGAACAAAAATTAATGGGCAAAGATGATTTCAGCAAAATACCAAATGGGCACCCGGCAATTGAAAACAGGATGGAATTATTGTTTAGTGAAGGCGTGAGCAAAGGAAAGATCACTTTGAACAAATTTGTAGAAGTAGCATCTACCAACGCTGCAAAAATATTCGGTATGTTCCCACGCAAAGGAACGATTGCTGTAGGCAGCGATGCTGATATTATTTTAATTGACCCGAATGAAAAACATACTATCTCTGCTAAAACACACCACATGAATGTTGATTATAGCGGATATGAAGGATGGGAGTTAACGGGAAAAGTGAAAACAGTTTTATTAAGAGGGCAAGTTGCCATTGATAATAATGAATGCAAAGTGAAGAAAGGGTATGGTAAGTTTATCAAGAGGAATAAAGTAAAACAAATAATTTAGTTATCCCACGCAAAGGCGCAAAGCCAAATAAAGACGCAAAACTTTGCTTCTTTGCTTTCTTAGCTTCTTGGCGTGAAAATAAAATCATATGCCACGTACAATAAAATCAGGCCTCATTCAAGTTTCCCTTCCAATGACTGAAGGCGAGGGAACCATCCCTGAAATAATGGAAGCAATGGTGCAGAAGCACATTCCTTTTATTGAAGAGGCAGGCAAACAAGGTGTTCAAATACTTTGCTTCCAGGAAATTTTCAATACGCCTTACTTCTGCCCGGGACAGGATGCCAAATGGTATGCAAGCGCTGAAACTGTTCCCGGCCCGACAACAGAGCGAATGCAGGAATATGCAAAGAAATATAATATGGTAATAATTGTTCCCATTTATGAAAAGGAGCAATCCGGTGTGTTGTATAATTCTGCTGCGGTGATTGATGCTGATGGAACTTATCTTGGCAAGTATCGTAAAAATCATATTCCACATACAGGCGGTTTCTGGGAAAAGTTTTTCTTCAAGCCCGGAAACCTTGGTTATCCTGTGTTTCAAACAAAATATGCAAAGGTGGGTGTGTACATCTGTTATGACCGGCACTTTCCCGATGGTGCAAGGTGTTTGGGCCTGAATGGTGCTGAAATAGTTTATAACCCTTCTGCAACAACAGTTGGGCAATCGCAATATTTATGGAAACTGGAGCAGCCGGCACATGCTGTTGCCAATGGATATTTTATGGGTTGTATCAACCGTGTTGGTACAGAAGCGCCTTGGAACCACGGCAAGTTTTATGGCAGCAGTTATTTTGTTAACCCACTTGGGCAAATATTTGCTTGCGCCAGCGAGGACAAGGATGAGTTGCTGGTGGCAGAATTTGATTTGGATATGATTGACGAAGTGAGAAGCAAATGGCAGTTCTTCCGGGACAGAAGGCCGGAAACTTATGGGAAGATAACTGAGTTATAATTTTTTTGCCAACAGTTGAACCTTGTAGAATCATTGTTGTGCCAGCCGATAGCTATCGGCTCACTTGTACGCTTTGTTTTTTATTCAGCAATAAAAATTAGTAATGCTAAAGTATTTTCTTTTTATCGCCATCTTTTTTTCATCAGTAACAGTTTTTGCTCAAAGCAAAAAAGTAATTACGCATGAAGATATGTGGCTGATGAAAAGAGTAGGGGCGCCGGAAATTTCCCCCGATGGAAAGTGGGTTGTTTTTAGTGTGCTTGACCCTGCTTATGATGAAACAATGACTTATGGATTGTATCAGCTGACGGCAACAGTGAACCAAGAAAACTCACCGGTACTAAAACAGGCGAAAGCAATTACGCCTGGAGCCCTGACAGCAAACGAATAGCTTTTACGGCTAAAAGGGAAAATGATGAAGTTGCCCAGCTATATATCATTAATATATCAGAAGGCGGTGGTGAGGCCCAGCGTATTACTAATTTATCAACTGCTGTTGCATCGCCTGAATGGAATAATAACGGCACCATGATTTTATTCACCAGTAAAGTATATCATGGGGCATTCGCAGATTCTTCCAATAAAAAAGTAGCAGAAGAAAAGAAGAAGATAAAATATAAGGTAAGAGAGTACGAGCATTTTCCCATGCGTGACTGGGACCAATGGATTGATGAGAAGGAAACGCATTTGTTTGTGGTAAAACCAGAACCAACTGCGGCACCAAAAGATTTATTTTCAACAACAGATGTAGTTAACAGCAATGGTTTTAAGTTTGGTAGCGCCTGCTGGTCTGCTGATGGTACAGCAATAATTTTTACCGCAACTACCGAATTATATGCAAGCGCTTTTAAAGAACCGGCTTTCAATATTTATGCAGTTGCGGTTAACGATGGCAATGTAAGATCATTGGTAGCTGATGGTTTTGAATACAGTGATGTATCAGCAAGCAAGGATGGAAAATATATTTATTGCCAGGCAACGGCACTTAATAATTATAAAGTGTTTAACCTGCCAAGATTAACCCGTTTCAATTATCCGTCTATGTCTGGCAAAACCGTATTGGCTTCTAAAATGGACAGAGGCATCAATAAGTATGTTTTAAATGGCAATGATATTTTAATGAGTGTTGAATACGAAGGCAACGACAGGCTCTTTAAAATTGCCGCTGGCGAAACAGAAGCAACAGACTTTACAAAAAACACAATCGGTTGCTATAGCAATATCAGCATTTCAGATAATGGAATCATTACTGCCAACTATGAAACTTCTTCTATGCCTGCGGAAGCAGTAAAAATGAATGGCACATCACATCAGCGGCTTTCAAATTTCAATACTGAAAAATTAGCTACGCTGGATTTACAGCCAATAGAAACATTTTGGTTTACTGCCAGCACAAAGCAACGGATAAGAAATATTTTGGTAAGGCCAGCAGGTTTTGACGCAGCCAAAAAATACCCTTTGTTTGTTGTGATACATGGTGGCCCAGCTAGCGCTTTTAAAGATAGCTGGGGCTATCGCTGGAATTACCAATTACTGGCTGCGCCCGGTTATGTATTGGTATTGCCGGAGTACACAGGAGCAACCGGCAACGGGGAAAAATTTTCTCAGGATATTCAATACGACCCATTCAAAGGGCCGGGCATTGAAATAAACGAAGCGGCGGATTATGCCATCAAAAAATATTCATTTATTGACGCAACAAAACAAGCAGCAGGCGGTGCAAGCTATGGGGGGCATTTAACCAATTGGTTGCAGGCTACCACAACACGTTATAAGTGTTTAATAAGCCACGCAGGTTTAATGAACAGTGAAAGCCAGTGGGGTACAAGCGATGCTATCTATAACCGTGAGGTGATGAATGGCGGCACTCCATGGATGAATACAAAGAGTTTTAAAGAACAAAATCCCATCCGTTTTGCAAGTAAATTTAAAACGCCTGTTTTGATAACTGTGGGAGAGCAGGATTTCCGTGTGCCATTAAATAATTCTATTGAGAATTTCCATGTGATGCAACGTATGCAAATTCCCAGTAAATTAGTAGTTTTTCCAGAGGAGAATCATTGGATTTTGAAAGCAGAGAACAGCCGTTTTTTTTATAAAGAAGTACACAACTGGCTGGCAAAATATTTAAAATAAAAATTACTTACGATTCACATAAACTGAAATTATGTCTATATCAGCAAACAGGCTTACCAAAGAGCAGTACGAACAAAACTTCAGCGATATCCATCCGCCGTTTGAAACAAAAGACGCTGCCCTGGTGGAAGCCAACCGTTGTTTGTTTTGTTATGATGCGCCCTGCACCAAAAGTTGCCCAACCA
>CAYRRL010000166.1:0-1158 GCA_964426665.1 uncultured Ferruginibacter sp.
ACTTTATCTGCATAGTTTATATTGATGCCACCGTACACAAGCATAATTTTGTAAAAGTCTCTTCTCTTGTAAGGAAGCACCCTTGCTTTACCAGGCTCCATATGCTCATGCCGGAACACATTAAAGTGCCCGATTTCATTTTTAATATTATCGGGAACCCAGTTGAATTTATTTTTGTAAAATTCTTCTATGGTTTCAATTTGCCGCATACTCCACAAACTTACTGATTTCATAACACAACCTTTTTTGAAACATAAGCCTTATTGAATGAATACACCAGCCCAACATTCCAAACCAAATCCTTGCTGTTGGAAATATTGCTGTTGATTTTTTTATTGACAATAGAAGAAACAGAAAGAGGGAAATTGTTTTTTGCCAGCGTAAGTGCGGATGTGTAATAAAACCCATCTTCGTTGTCGAGTTTTAAATAATAAACCTGTGGATTGAACCTGGCGAAGAACCCCCTGGCTATTTTGATATAAGAAAAATTGGCATTGAACGTAACAAAGTCCGTATTGCCAATAGTGCCTGCATCAAGGCCATGAGAATACAAATAATAAATACCAATGCTTACATTTTTTGCAACTGTAACCCTTGGGAAAATTTCACCAGCCAAATACCTTCTTGCCACTGTTGCCATGCCAGTATCGCCATTAATTGGCAAAAGCGATGTTTTGTAATTCAACCCAAGGTGTGCGCCTACATTCATTTGAAAGGTTTTTCCTGTTGCCACTTTGTACCGGCCCCAAAAAAGCATGCTCCAGGGCTTGCCTGCCAATGAAAAGCGGATATCGGGGTCAATACTGAGCCTGCCCTTGCCGGCAGACAACATAAAAATGGCCGCAGGTTTTTCCAACGAAAAAGACGGCACGATGGAAATGCCATTGTTGGTAACAGTGGCAGTGCCGCTTAAATGAAAAACGCTATCCTTCTTTTGTGAAAAGGAAGCATAACAAAGCAACAAATGGATTGTAGCCAATAAAACTGTTTTCTTCTTCATGCAGCAGCAAATTGATTTATAATGCAAAGGAAATTAACATGCGAAGGGCTGCCTAACGAATATCAAAGCAATCATTACGAATTTCAAATAATCAGATTCAAACCCGAGTTACAATACTTTTAAAACCAGTATTTAGTAACGTTTAACACTCAAAAAAC
>CAYRRL010000166.1:1168-6758 GCA_964426665.1 uncultured Ferruginibacter sp.
ACAAATAGAAAACCTTAAATGCAATAGCTTGTATGGCTTAAAAAGCCAACCGGGTACCTGGCTAATTTGCCCTTTCAATAATGGCTGGTTAACCAAAAAACCCCTTTCGGCATCGATTGCGCCTTTTTCAACCCAATTCCCCTATTTTTGCCGACCTATAAAAATTAACAAAATCAACAATGGACAAACTGTTTTACGTAGTTCCGGCATTAGGCATTGCAGGCCTTCTGTACACCTTTATCAAGTATGCCTGGGTATCAAAGCAAGACGCAGGCAACGACCGCATGAAAGAAATCAGCACTTACATTGCTGAAGGCGCCATGGCATTTTTGAAAGCGGAGTATAAAATCCTTGCTTATTTTGTTATCATCGGCGCCATTTTGCTTGGCGTAATGGGTGCCAGCAACGAGAACAGCCACTGGAGCATTGCCATTGCTTTTGTAATTGGCGCTTTCTTTAGCGCTTTGGCTGGTTTTATCGGCATGAGCATCGCTACCAAAGCCAATGTGCGTACAGCACAAGCTGCCCGTACAAGCCTTAGCAAAGCGTTATCTGTTTCTTTTACCGGCGGCTCGGTAATGGGATTGGGCGTTGCCGGTTTAGCAGTATTAGGGTTGGGTGGTTTGTTTATCATCTTAAAAATGATTTTTGCTCCTGAAGCGGCTGTTGACAGCCATGAAATGGAGCGTACTATTGAAATATTAACCGGTTTCTCTTTAGGCGCTGAATCAATCGCATTGTTTGCACGTGTGGGCGGCGGTATTTATACCAAAGCGGCAGACGTAGGAGCTGACCTGGTAGGTAAAGTGGAAGCAGGCATTCCTGAGGATGACCCACGCAACCCGGCCACTATTGCTGATAATGTAGGCGATAACGTAGGCGATGTTGCAGGTATGGGCGCTGACTTGTTTGGCAGTTATGTGGCGACTGTGTTAGCAACAATGGTATTAGGGAGGGAAACAACTGCTGCTGATAATTTCGGCGGCCTTAGCCCTATCTTATTGCCAATGCTGATTGCAGGGGCTGGCATTATATTCTCTATCATTGGCACTTTCTTCGTCCGCATTAGTGAAAGCACAGGCTTAAGCACAGCTAAAGTGCAAAGTGCATTGAATATGGGCAACTGGGGTTCAATTGTTTTAACTGCTGCATTCTGTTACCCGTTGGTAAATTATTTATTGCCCGAAACAATGAGCCTGCGTGGGCTTGAGTTCACAAAAGGCGGTGTTTTTGGTGCTATACTGGTTGGCCTTGGTGTGGGTACCTTAATGAGCATCATTACTGAATATTACACCGCCATGGGCAAGCGCCCTGTAATGAGCATTGTTCGCCAATCGGGCACTGGCCATGCAACCAATATTATTGGCGGTTTAGCTGTTGGCATGGAAAGCACCATGTTGCCTATACTTGTATTGGCTGCTGGTATTTATGGCTCCTATGCATGCGCTGGTTTATATGGCGTGGCTATTGCTGCTGCCGGCATGATGGCAACAACTGCTATGCAATTAGCTATAGACGCCTTTGGCCCGATTGCTGATAACGCCGGTGGTATTGCTGAAATGAGCGAACTGCCAAAAGAAGTACGTGAAAAAACGGACATACTTGATGCCGTTGGCAATACTACTGCTGCTACGGGCAAAGGCTTTGCTATTGCTTCTGCTGCATTAACAGCGCTGGCATTATTTGCCGCATTTGTTGGCATTGCAGGCATTAAAGGCATTGATATTTACCATGCTGATGTATTGGCCGGTTTGTTTGTTGGTGGCATGATACCATTTATATTTTCATCGCTTGCTATTAAAGCAGTGGGCCAGGCAGCCATGGCAATGGTGGAAGAAGTCCGCCGCCAGTTCCGCACAATCCCCGGCATTATGGAAGGCACAGGCAAGCCTGAGTATGATAAATGCGTTGCCATCTCTACAGATGCTTCTATTAAAAAGATGATGTTGCCGGGAGCAATTGCACTGCTAACGCCAATTGCTATCGGCTTTATTTTTGGGCCAGAAGTATTAGGTGGTTTCTTAGCGGGTGCTACTGTTAGTGGCGTATTAATGGGCATGTTCCAAAACAATGCCGGCGGCGCATGGGACAATGCAAAAAAATCTTTTGAAAAAGGCGTAGAAATAAATGGAGAAACTTATTACAAAAAATCAGAGCCGCATAAAGCATCTGTTACAGGCGATACAGTTGGCGACCCATTCAAAGACACTTCCGGGCCTTCAATGAATATCCTTATTAAACTGATGAGCATTGTGAGCCTGGTAATTGCGCCAACCATTGCTAAAATACATGCTGATAAAATTGCTGTAGATAAGAAAGCAAAAACAGAGCAGGCCGTGGTGGCAAAAAAATAATTTTAACTTGATTTGTATAGAAGCTGCTTCCTTGATGGGGCAGCTTTTTTTATTCCTTTGCAACCCGACTGAAAAAATGGAGTATCTTGTTAGCTTAAACCTATATGAGAAAACTGCTTCTTTGCCTTTTATTATTATGCAAAATTTGCCATGCCCAATTAACATGCGGCAACTGGCTGAGAACGCCTGATAAGTTGACAGGTGTTAGTATTGGGCAACTTGATGTAACAGGCGACCAGCTTACAGTAGAAGCTGTATGCAACGCTACAGATATTTATAATTTAAGCAGGGCGCTTGTTTCAAAACATAAAGACCCAAGGGATGTCAATTATTTCCTCTGCCCCGACCTTGCGCAAATAACCACCACAAATGGCTTTTTCTCTGTTGTTTCGCCATGCAGTTTTGTAAGCAATAAAACTTACCATGTTGCCTTAGTGTATAATGGAAGCTCATTAAAACTTTACCGGAATGGTTTTTTAATGCAGGAAACACCGGCCAGCGGGGACCTTATTACAAATACATGGCCTGCTACTGTTGGCGAATACGCTTATTCGATGTTTACGGCCAACGCTGCCATTTCCAATATTTTCAAAGGCTATATAAATGAAGTAAGGATATGGAATGTGGCAAGGACGCAGCAGCAGATACGCAACTACATGAATTCTTCTTTGCCAAGCCCTGCAACACAAACAGGGTTGCTGGCTTATTATACTTTTGATGATTTAGTAAACAAGCAGGGCAATTCATTATTCAATGCAACACTTAATGGCGCATCCACTATTAATAATACAAACCCTAATTGCAATTTTGTTGCGGACTCATGCGACGCTGTTGTTACATCTGCCTGCAACAATTGGCTAAGCTTGCCAAGCAACCCTTCATTTGTAAACGTTGGAGACCTTGATGTGCCCGGCGATAAAATAACAGTTGAAGCAGTTTTTTTTCAAACCGGAACTGGTTCGTTTGAAGGGGATATTGTTACAAAGCATAACTCCCCGGCAGACGTAAATTATTTGCTCCGTGCCAATCATGCTTATATCACCACCAACAATGGCTATTTTGAAACCCCCAATATTTGTGAAGCAGAACTCAACAAACGCTACCATGTAGCCATGGTATATGATGGAAGCACATTAAAGTTTTACCGGAATGGTTTTTTAATGAGCCAGGTAAATGCCACCGGCAATCTTTTTCAAAATAACTGGCAAACACAAATATGATGGTAAGCACCTCAAAACTGGAATTCGAATTTTCTGGGTTATGTTAATGAAGTAAGAATATGGAATGTCGTACGAACCCAAAGTGAGATTAGGGCACACATGGATAATTCACTGCCCAATCCTGCTTCACAAACTGGTTTGCTGGCATATTATACTTTTGACAACCTTATAAATAAGCAGGGGAATACTGCATGGAACGGTTCATTGAATGGTACAGCCAGCATTAATAACGCAGTGCCGAATTGCAATTTTACCCCCGATTCATGTGGCACCGCAGTCACATCCGCCTGCAACAACTGGCTGCACATACCCAACTACAACACTCAGGATTATGTTGCCATTGGCGATCTTGATATGACTGGAGACAAAATAACAGTGGAAGCACAGTTTGCTGCAGACACTAATTATTTTATCCCTTCCACTGTTTCTTATGATTTAGTATCAAAACATACAGGCCCGTCGGATTGCAATTACCTTTTGCGCCCGGTCACCGCAGAAATAACTACCAGCAATGGCTTCTATCAAATTATAGCCTGTGATTATAAACCAAAAAAAATAAATCATGCAGCGCTTGTGTATGATGGCAGCACATTAAAATTTTACCGCAACGGATTTTTAATGGGCAGCAAACCCGCCAGCGGTAACCTTATAACAAATGATTTGATAACAAAAATTGGCAACTATTCTTTTGGCTCCCTTAATGGCTCATTAAAAGGGTACATGAACGAAGTGAGGATTTGGAATATTGCGAGGACACAAGACGAGATAAAAACATACATGAATGCATCGTTGCCAAACCCAACAACACAGCCTGGCCTGGTTGCATATTACCAATTTGATAATTTGAGCAACAAGCAGGGCAATGCTGCATGGAACGGCACACTGAATGGTGCAGCCACCATTAATAATACAGTGCCTGATTGCAATTTTATTGCCGACTCATGCATTACTGTTACAGGTACTGGCGGTGTTATTAATGAGTATGCCGCTGTTTTGTCTTTTGATATTTGCACCAATACAATAGTGGTGGATGATGCTTTAAAATTCAATGCAGGCGACACCATCGTTATTATGCAAATGAAAGGGGCGGCTATTGATTCATCCAACTCAAATGCGTTTGGCACCATCAGCGGCTACAACAATGCCGGTAAATACGAATTCAATTATGTAAAAAGCAAAACAGGCAATACAATAGAATTTGCCAATACAATCCTAAATAACTATGATGCAGTTTTTGGAAAAGTACAATTGATCAGAGTGCCCTATTTCCAAACGCTCACTGTATCGCAAACCCTCACCTGCCCTGCATGGGATGGCGCAAAAGGCGGCGTGCTTATAGTAAACAGCGCCAATGATATAAACCTGAATGCCGGTATCGATGTAAGCAGCAAAGGCTTTCGTGGCGGTGCGGTTGGCGGCGGTTTCAGTTGCGGCAATATTGATTTATGGTCGGCAGCAACAGGCACAGGCGGCACAAAAGGCGAAGGTATTGCAGAATATGTTGCAGGTTTTGAAGCGGGCGGCGCAAGGCTTGCTAACGGTGGCGGTGGGGCCTATGCAGCCAACTCTGGCGGTGGCGGTGGCGGCAACTATGGCGCTGGCGGGTTAGGTGGTTTCCACTCCAATACATGCCCCTCAACCACACAAAGTATTAATGGCGAAGCAATAAATTATTCTGGCAACATTGTTTTTTAGGCGGTGCAGGCGGCGGTGGCCAGCAAGACAACAGCCAGCCGGTGGCAGCCGGTGGCAATGGTGGCGGCATTGTGATGATAAAAGCGGCTACACTTAACAGTAACAATCAATCCATCATTGCCAATGGGGAAAGCGTAACTGCATTAGTGAGGGATGAGGGCGGTGGCGGCGGCGGTGCCGGGGGCAGTGTTTTGTTATATGTGAATAATTACACCGGCACAATAAACATAGATGCTATTGGCGGCGATGGCAGCTCAAATGACAATCAAATTTACCCAACAAGGTGCCATGGGCCAGGCGGTGGCGGCGGCGGCGGCTATA
>CAYRRL010000167.1:0-6747 GCA_964426665.1 uncultured Ferruginibacter sp.
TTGAAGAGAACCACTATTTTACTACAGTAGAGCAGCCGCCAGATGCTGCTCATGCTTAATCTTTTCACAAGGCTGCAACCAGCCATATCCAATTTTTATTTATGAAATTATTGACTGCATCAGCAGCATTGTTGCTGTTGGTAGCCGGTTGCAAACAGGCACCGGTGAAACAAACTTATTTTGGCGATAACACTTTTACATACTGTAAAACAGTAAAAGAGTTGAATGAAGTAGTAAAGCATGTTGGCTTTACGCCCATTGTAGCCAGCCGCAATTATGCGTATGCAAATATTGCAGCGTACGAATGTATTGCCGCAGGTTACCCAAACGAATATAATTCGCTGGCGGGGCAAATTAATGGCTTGAAAGAAATGCCTAAGGCAGACACCGCAAAAAAAGTAGATTATGAATTTGCATCGCTGCTTGCTTTTTGCAAAGTAGGCGAAGCGGTAACATTCCCCGAGGGCAGCATGAAAGAATATGTGGACAGCCTGAAAAAACTTGCAAAAGACGGGGGCATGCCACAGGAAATGTTTGACAATAGCCTTGCTTTCGCTGATACAGTTGGCAAGGCAATTTTGGCCTGGAGCAAAAAAGACAATTATGCACAAACGAGAAGCGCTTCACGCTATACAGTTATTGACACACCCGGGCGCTGGGTGCCAACGCCGCCAGCGTATGCCAGTGCTATTGAGCCGCATTGGAATGAGATAAGGCCTATTGTAATGGACAGTGCTTCACAGTTTGTGCCGCCGCCGCCAATCCCATTTAATATCAAAGATAAAAACAGCGCTTATTACAAGCAGGTGATGGAAAGTAAAAATGCAGGCGATAGTTTAACAGATGAGCAAAAGCATATCGCTGAGTTTTGGGACGATCTTGGTGGTAAACTGAACGTGGCAGGCCATGTAATGTTTGTAACAAAAAAATTCTCGCCGCCTGGCCACTGGATGAATATTGTGGGCATTGCAGCTACAAAGGCAAAAGCCAACTTCAGGAAAACGGTAGCTGCTTACACACTTACTTCCATCGCCATGTTTGATGCCTTTATACAATGCTGGGACGAAAAATTCCGTAGCAATATGGTAAGGCCAGAAACAGTAATCAATAAATATATCGACCCTGAATGGAGGCCTTATTTGCAAACGCCGCCATTTCCTGAATATACCTGTGGCCATAGCACCGTTAGCTCCGCATCTGCAGAGGCATTAACAAAAATGTTTGGCGATAATTTTTCTTATACTGATACCAGCGAACTGGAATTTGGTATAGCTAACCGCTCATTCACATCATTCCGCCAGGCAGCAGATGAAAACAACTGGGCCAGGTTTTATGGCGGCATACATTTTCACCCAAGCTGTATTGTGAGCACAGAATATGGCAAGAAAGTGGGAAGCTTTATTGTAGGAAAATTAAAATTGGAAAAGACGAACTGATTTTATCACTATCAAAACTAAAGTTACTATGAAGAGAATAATTATTACAATCAGTTTATTGTTTGCCTTGCAAGCATACACATGGGCACAGGGTTGTGTAGCAGTACGCCAGATGGGCGGAATGAATACCATGTGCTCTTCAGGGGGCAATTCAGATTCATACAATTTAATGAAAGGCGATATGCAGTTAGGTGTTAACTATCGCCGTTTCCACTCGTGGCGCCATTTTGTAGGCACAGAAGAACAAAAGAAGCGCCAGAATACAGGTGGTGGTATTGGCGCCGATGGCATTGACCATGGCAACGCAGTAAATATATATTCGCATGCAGTTGATTTGAATTTTACTTATGGCCTTACAAACAGGTTGCAGGCATATATTACTATACCATGGGTTAGCAATGAACGTTCCCAGGTACTGAGGCAAACTGCGCCGGTAAAAGACACATTCCGTTACAGTGTATTTGCAAGAGGCCTGGGTGATATCAGGCTGGGGGCAAATTATTGGGTATTTGACCCTGCGAAAAGCCATACAGGAAATTTAATGATAGGCCTGGGCTTAAAATTAAATACAGGAAAACATGATGTTACTGATCAGGCGCCACAAGCAAACGGGACAAAAAGAATCGCAGTAATGGACCAGGCAATACAGCCTGGCGATGGGGGCATTGGTATTGCTGTTGATGTACAAGGCTTTAAAAAAATATACAGTGGCATTTATGGTTTTATAAACGGATACTATCTTTTTAATCCAAAGGAATCAAATGGCACGTTTAAATCGAAAGCTGATTCTGGCTTGGCAGGATATAATATTTACGCATGCCCTGATCAATATTTTGTTCGTGCCGGCTTTATGGGCCCTATTGGCAAATCGAAAAAAATTGCTTTGTCTTTGGCGTACAGATGGGAAGGGATACCTGCTTATGATGCATTTGGCGGGCAGGTAGCTTACCGGCGCCCGGGCTATGTAATGGCAGTAGAGCCTGGTGTTACCTACCGCAGCGGCAAACATAGTTTTAGCCTTTTTGTGCCATACAACTTTAAGAAGAACCGAATACAGAGTGCAGCAGATATTGCAAAACAAAATATGGAGAACGACAAAATAACCGACCCTGCTCAAAAAGTACATATTCAGGGAGATGCAGCATTTGCTGATTATTCCATCAACATTGGCTATTCGCTCAGGATATCAAAAAAAACAGATAAGGCAGCGTCCAAACAAAACTAAATTCCTTTATGAGAAAAAAACTGTTTCATTTTCTTATCAGCGGCGTTATGCTCGCTGCGGGTGTAACCGCTAATGGGCAAACAGACCTTGATGCCATCATGATGGGCAAAAGGCAGTTGTGCATTGGCCCAATGTACAGCTATAGCAGTTGGAAAAATTATTGGGAAGGCCAATTAAAAAGGCAGAACCTGAACATGGGCACAGTTTCCACTCAGGCTATTTCCCTTATGGGCGCCTATGGCGTTTCAGATAAATTGAATGTGCTTTTCGGTGCGCCTTATATCAAAACAAAGGCATCAGCAGGTACGCTGCACGGCATGAAGGGTGTTCAGGATTTAAACCTTTTTGTGAAATGGATGCCCATTGAGCAAGAAATTGGCAAAGGCACTTTCTCATTATATACTATTGGTGGCGTATCACTGCCGCTTACAAATTATGTTGCTGATTTTCTCCCTCTTTCAATCGGGCTTCGCAGCAAAACAGCTTCAGCAAGGCTGATGCTTGATTATGAAATGAACAACATTTTTGCAACTGTATCGGGAACCTATGTAGCAAGGGACAATATAAAAATTGACCGCAATTCTTATTACACTGACCATTTGATACTAAGCGATGAAGTGGAAATGCCAGACGCTTCCAACTTTAATTTCCGCATTGGGTACAGAAGCAGCAAACTGGTAGCAGAAGCGGTAGTAAACAAATGGACAACGCTTGGCGGCTTTGACATGAACCAAAGCAGGTTCGACAGTGCAGCGTCATACCCTAATAACAATATGCCTTTCCCAAGCAACAGGATGAACGCAACTACGGCAGGCTTTAATGTTAAGTATGTTGTTACAAATGACCATGCTTTGTCTATTGTAGCCGGCGGCAACACCACGATAACCGGAAGGAACGTTGGCAAAAGCACTGCTTATTATGGAAGCATTTTTTACATTATTGAGATTGGAAAGAAACCGAATACAAAATCATCAGCCAAGCCAGAACCTGCTAAAAAATAATTGACATGAAAAGAATATTCTTAATTGTAACAATAGGCTTATCAACTGCAGCTGCAGTTATTAGCTCATGCAGCAAAGAAGTGATTGGCCGCACAGATGATGCACCAGCATTAGCGCCTGCAAATATTGACAGCAATGCAGGCGAATGGAAACCTGTATTGCTTGCTGCCCCAACTGATATACCTGTTGCAGCGCCTGCAGTGCCAGGCTCGCTTGCCAACCCCGACTATACCGCACAGATAAATGAAATAAAATCATTTCAGGCCAGTATGGGCGCCGATGAAAAACGCATCGTGAAATACTGGAGCGCCGGCGCTGTGCTTCGCTGGAACGAAATATTAAGGGAGTTAGTTGCCAGGCATAACTTCCCGCCTTACCAAAATGCGGACGGTACTTATCCGTTCCCAACTGCTGCCAATCCATTGGCATACCCTCAGTTCCCATTTGCTAACCCGCCGTACGCAGCAAGGGCATACGCCTACGTTAGCGCTGCACAATACGATGCATTGGTAACTGCATACTATTACAAAAAATTGTACCGCCGCAAAGCGCCGTACATGGTAGATTCAACTTTAAATGTGCTGGTGCCAAAATCTGATTTGTATTCTTACCCTTCGGAAGATGCAACAGTAGCAGGTGTTGTAGGCGAAATGATGAAGCTGCTCTTTCCCGGCGATCAGGACTTTATACAGCAAAAAATTGAGGAGCATAAAAGGGCAAGGCTTATTATGGGCGCTAATGTACGCAGCGATTTAGAAGCTGGCGAAACATTGGGCAAAGCAGTAGCAGCAAAATTTATTGCAAAGGGAAGAGGCGACAGGGCTGGTGCTGCTGCCGGCAGCCAGGCATTGTGGAACCAGTTAAAAACCGATTGCGAAGCAAGCGGCGAAACAGCATGGGTAAGCCAGGAAACGCCTGCACGCCCGCCAATGCTCCCTGCATTTGGCAAAGTGAAATCATTATTGATAGATTCTGCGACTGTTGTTTCGTTGATACCCGGCCCGCCGCCATCAACCAGCAGCCCACAGTTTAAAAGCGAAACGGAAGAGGTTTACAATTTTGTAAAAAACCCAACAAGGGAACAAATACGCATTGTGCATTTTTGGGCTGACGGGGTAGCGACTTATACACCACCGGGCCACTGGAATGCTATAGCTGCTGATGATTTTGTCACAAAAAATTACAGCGAAGTGCGCTGGGCAAGAAATATGGCTTTGCTTAACATTACGATGATGGATGCAGCCATTGTATGCTGGGCCACCAAGTATAAATATTTCAACCCAAGGCCATCGCAGGTTGACCCAAGGATAAAAACAACAACGGGGCTCCCCAATTTCCCATCCTACATTTCGGGCCATTCCACATTCAGCGCTGCTGCCGCCACTATACTCGGGCATATTATACCTGATAAAGCAACAGCGTATGATGCCATGGCAAACGAAGCATCTGTATCAAGAATGTATGGTGGCATACATTACCGAAGCGATTGCGAAACCGGGCTGGTTGTTGGGAAAAATGTAGGCGGCTATGCAGTACAGAGAGCAATAATTGACGGAGCAGAGTAACTACTGGTGCATGCCAGGTTAAAATAAATTTTATGTTTTAGGTAATAGGCGCTGTAATTCTTTACAGGGCATTTTAAAAAACTAATCAAAGCGATATAAATTTTTATTCGGTAAGTTTTATGTTTTAAAGTGCTGCAATTCTTTGCGGCGCTTTTTATTTCATTGTTTTAATATTAACATAGTGAGGGCGGGGAGCAAAAATGTTTTGTGTAGTTTTATCTTATGAAAAAAATTATACTTGCCAGTTTGTTTTTTGCGCCATTGTATTTAATAGCGCAAAATAAGAACTACCCAACACCGGACAAATTGTACGGCCAATTGTTCAAAGATGTGCAGTTGCAGCAAATCTTCCCCGATCAAAAAACATTTGTTGACTGTGTGCCAAAAAAGAAAGTAGCCGGCATTATGTATGAGTATGGCATGATAAAAGGCGTGAAGCTGAATCTGAAACAATTTGTAGAAAATAACTTCAGCTTGCCGCCAACCCCACCACAGTTAAATTATATACAGCAGGAAAAAAATGTATCGCAGCATATAAAAAACCTATGGGGCACTCTCAAACGTGATGCTGATGTGTCGCAAAGATGGGAGGGGAAAGACGCAAATGGGATGTCCCTGCTGGCATTGCCTTACCCTTATGTAGTGCCGGGAGGAAGGTTCAGGGAAGTATATTATTGGGACAGCTATTTTACTATGCTTGGCCTGAAAGCAAGTGGCGAAACAACCATGATTGAAAATATGGTAAAGAATTTTGATTACCTCATTCAAAACTTTGGGCATGTGCCCAATGGCAACCGCACTTATTACCTGGGCCGCAGCCAACCGCCTTTCTTTTGCATGATGGTGGAAATGCTTGCTGGCATAAAAGGGAAAAATGCATACAAAAAATATTTGCCATCCATGCTGAAAGAATATGCCTACTGGATGGATGGCGCTAAAGAAGCGAAAGCTGAAGAAGCTGTAAAGCATGTTGTGAAATTAAAAGACGGTGAAATACTTAACCGCTACTGGGACGAAAATGAAACACCAAGGCCCGAAAGCTATAAACAGGATATTGAAACAGCAGACACGGCAGCGCTAGATTTGGCAATGCTGATTAAAGTAGCATCAGAAGAAAAACTGAAAGAAATATTAGATAGAAGAAGGGCAGATGCCTGCAGGGATTTGCGTGCCGGTGCAGAAAGCGGTTGGGATTTCAGCAGCCGTTGGCTTGTTGATGCCAATAAATTATCAAGTATCCAAACAACCAAAATAGTTCCAGTTGATTTGAATTGCCTGCTGTATTCAATGGAGAAAACTATTGCTGTTGCATATAAAGCTTCTGGCAAAACAAATTTATCGCTGCAATACGAAAAGAAAGCAACAGCAAGAAAAAGTGCAATATTTAAATATTGCTGGAATGAAGAGAAGAATTTTTTCTTCGATTATAATTTTATTATGAGCCAGCAATCGGAAATGATTACAGCAGCAGGCATATTCCCTTTGTTTGTAAAAATTGCAACGCCTGCGCAGGCAACTGC
>CAYRRL010000168.1:0-6733 GCA_964426665.1 uncultured Ferruginibacter sp.
AGCCCGGGGAATTACCGATGAGTCATAAGAAACAACAACCCCCAAACCATGAAACTATTTCCCGGCACTAATTATCACCCTGTGATGCAAAGCCCCTTTTTCAGGGGCTTTGTTGTTCCCCAAAAAGGCATTTCCTTAATTTTAGCGGCATATACAAATGGCTAAAAAGAACATCAGGAAAATAACTGGCTTTATACACCTTTGGCTTGGGCTCATTGCCGGCCTGGTGGTTTTTATTGTGTCCATCACTGGTGCATTGTGGGCGTTTGAAACAGAGATGCTGGATATTGCTTACAGCTACCGCAACGTGGAGCCCCAAGGCAAAGCGTTTGTATTGCCTTCGCAAATAAAAGCTGCGGCACAAAAAGCGTTCGGGGGCAAGCCTGTAAAATCCATTTGTTACTGGGGCAGCAATAAAGCAGCGGAAGCCAGGGCCTGGGGCGAAGACGGACAAGGCAACGAATACAGCCTGCAAGCTTATATCAACCCATACACGGGGCAAATGCAGGGCATTCATGAAGGGGGAACTTTTTTTGATGCAGTAATTGATTTGCATACCAACCTGATGCTGGGCGATATTGGCGGGGAAATAGTGGATTATGCAACACTTATCTTTCTTGTGATGGTTATCAGCGGCATTATACTTTGGTGGCCACACAACAAAGCCCGCAAAAAAAGCAGCTACAAAATAAAATGGGGCGCTCCGTTTAAAAGGGTAGTTTACGACCTCCACAATGTGCCTGGCTTTTACGCAAGCTGGGTACTAATATTCATTGTTATTACAGGGCTGGCCTGGGGCTTTGAGTGGGTGAACGACAGCATATATGGTATTGCCAGCGGCGGCGGCCCGCAACAGCAATGGGCCGAGCCGGAATCAACATCGGCAAATGATGCAAAAACTATCGTATTAAACGTGGATGACTACTGCTATCAAAATGCAATTAAACAATATGCAAAGCCTTTTTCTGTATCGGAAATTTATTACCCATCGGGGGAGGAAGCCAGCTATACGGTATACATCAACCCTTCACTGAAAACACTTCATAACAGAAGCACTTATTATTATGACCAGCGCAGCGGTGCCCTGCTGTTAGAAGAAAGCTTTGCAAAAAAGAATGGCGGCGAAAAAACCCGGTCTATGTATTATGATATACACATAGGCAAAATATGGGGCTTGCCGGGGCAATTGCTTGCTTTCTTTGCTGCCTTGATTGCCGCATCGCTGCCGGTAACGGGTTTCTTAATCTGGCTTGGCCGCAAAACGAAAAAAGTACAGCAACGCAATGAAACTATTAATGGAATGCGATGAACTTTTATTTAGGCCAAAAAAGTAAAACGGGCTTTAAGGGGCCCGTTTTGTATGCCTGGGAGCTGTGATTGCTCATGCAACAACAGCCCTTCTATATTTTCTTTTAGGTTTCTTTGGTGGCGGAGGTGGGGGCGGAGGTGGGGGAGGTACTTCTTTCATTTCCGCCACGGGCGGTATTGGTGCCTGCTCCCTGATATTTTCAGGAGGGGCTGGCGGCACAGGTGGCATCGCAGCTACCGGCGGTGCTGGTGGCGGTGGCGGCAAGGGCTTCTTTTTAGATTGTGCTATCAACTGGGCACTCAAAACCCCGGCTACAGCCAGCAGGATAATTTTCTTTTTCATAAATAATAGTTTGCCCTTAGATGCCTGCCAGCAAGGTTTCCATAAAAAAATCCCCCGCTAAAAGCGGGGGACCGAAGTTGGTTTTGGTAAACAACTAATGTAAAAATATAAGCCGATAGAAAAAGTTTTATAGCGGTTAGACAAACGGTTTTCCTGTAACGCTGCACAAAAGCAAAAAAATTATCGCCCGGGGTAAATACCATTAGTAACACTTTGAGCCAACAAAACCACAAATTTTACATACAACCTTTTTATAACACCCTAAAGTGTAAATTGCAGCAATTTTTTAAAAACCATGTTGAGCATCTGCAAAAAAGAGTTGCACCAGTTTTTCAGCAACCTAACCGGCTATATCGCCATCGTTTTATTCCTGCTGGTGAACGGGCTTTTTTTATTTGTATTAAAAGACAGCAACCTGTTCGACTTTGGCTATGCCACGCTTGACAAATTTTTTGAGTTGGCACCATGGGTGCTTATCTTTCTTGTGCCGGCCATTGCCATGCGCTCTTTATCAGAAGAAATAAAAAGCGGCACATTTGAAATATTAAGGACAAAGCCCCTTACCTGCCGCCAGATTGTACTGGGCAAATACGTATCTATTTTATTGGTGCTGCTGTTTGTGATAGTGCCAACGTTTATTTATGTATTTACAATAAAAACCCTTAGCGCCAATGGCAGCATTGACAGCGGCGGAATAGTTGGCAGTTATATCGGGCTATTTTTATTGGCCGCGGTGTTTGCAGCCATCAGCCTTTGCTGCAGCAGCTTTACAGGCAATGCGGTGGTGGCGTTTTTGGTAAGTGCTTTTGCCTGCCTTATTTTATATTTCGGTTTCAATGCTGCCAGCAAATTGCCGGCGTTCAGGGGCGGCGCAGATTATTATATAGAAATGCTGGGCATAGATTTTCATTACCAAAGTATCAGCCGTGGCCTGCTTGACAGCCGTGATGTTGTTTATTTTGCCAGCCTTATTACCCTTTTCCTATTTATCACAGAAAAAAAATTGCAGCGCCGTTAGCCAATACCGATATGAAAAAAACATTTAACAGCAAACTGTGGCTGCCCCTTGCAATCTTTATATTGATTGTTGTAAACTGGCTTGCATCTATGTTTCATGGGCGCATTGATTTTACCAATGAAAAAAGGTTTACGCTTTCTTCGTCGACCAAAAATGTGTTGAAAAATTTAGACGGCCAAGTTGATATTACTGTTTTGCTCGCAGGCGATATCAAATCAGAATTCAGGAAACTGGCGAACAGCGCAAAAGACCTGCTTGACAACTTTAAAAACTACGGCGGCAATAAAATACAATACCGTTTTGAATTGCCGGCCGAAGGGATGAATGATTCTCTGAAAGCACAGGTATATGATTCGTTAATAGCAATGGGATTGCGCCCAACCAACCAGCAGGTACAGGCAAAAGAAGGCGAAGGCAAAAACCAACGGCAAATATTCCCCGGCGCTGTTATTCAGTATGCAGGCAGAACAATTGCTATTGATTTGCTGCAAGGGCAAGTGCAAAAAACAATTTTTAATTCTGATGACCTTTTGGATAAAGAAAGCCTTAACAGCGCAGAAGCATTGCTCGAATACAAATTTGCCAACGCTATCCAAAAAATTACACAAAAGGAAGTACCGGTTGTAGCGTATGCTTACGGCAACGGCGAGCCGCCTTTCGGTTTTCCCGGTGTATACAACGTATTTGAAACATTAGGCAAAAACTTTGCTGTTGATACTATTAATGTAAACACCGTGCCTTTCATCTCGCCACAGGATTTTAATGCGGTAGTAATTATAAAACCAACTGTGCCTTTTACTGACGATGATAAATTCAAGCTTGACCAGTATGTAATGAATGGCGGCAGGCTGTTGTTTTTTATTGATGTATTATACGCCGAGAGGGACAGTTTACAGAATGGCGAACTGATTGCATATTCCCGGGATTTGAATTTGAATGATTTATTGTTCCGCTATGGCGCCAGGGTAAATACTGACTTGATTGCAGACAAACACTGCGATAAAATACCCGTGGAAGTTGGCAGCATTGGCGGGCAAAGCCAAAAGCAATTATTGCCCTGGCCTTATGCACCGCTATTGCAACCGGGCAGCAGCCACCCTATTGTAAAAAACCAGGCTGATGTGCTGGGGCAATTTGTAAATTCTGTTGATATAGTAGAAGCCGAAGGCGTAACAAAAACAGTATTGCTTAGTACTTCCAATAATTCTTACAGCACGCCTACGCCGGCGCAGGTAAAACTCAACAGCCTTCAAACAGAGGAAGACATCAGCAAGTACAACAAAAAAAATATACCTGTTGCTTTATTGCTTGAAGGGAAATTCTCATCCATGTTCGCCAACAGAGCCAGCAAAGCGCAATTAGATTTTTTATTAGCTGATAGTATTGCTTTTAAAAAAGAAAGCGATGGCAATGGCAAAGTGATTGTTGTAAGCGATGCCGATATTGTAATGAACCAGGTAAGCGAAAGCATTGGCCCTTTGCCTATGGGCGTAAACAAGTTTACCAAAATACAATATGCCAATAAAGACTTTTTCTTGAACTGCACAGAATATTTGGCCAACAAAAAAAACATACTGGATGCAAGGGCAAAAGATTATACGCTGAGGCTGCTGGATGCAAAAAAGATAAGCAATAAAAAAACATTGTGGCAAATAATAAATATTGCTGCGCCGGTTTTACTGGTATGCCTTTTTGCATTGCTTTACCAATGGCGCAGAAAAAAGAAATACACTATTGCCTGAGTACAGGCTATCTTTATAAGCAATTGCTGCAATCCGTAGTAAACAAAACTAAATGGACACCACCCAAATTACATATCTCGTATTCGGCTTTGTGATTGTGCTGGCTTTAATCTTCGACCTTGGGCTGCTTAATAAAAAGAACACCATCATCACCATCAAGGCAGCATTGTACCAAACATTTTTGTGGGTGTCGCTGGCTTTAGCCTTTTTTGTTTTTGTATGGGTTGAAAAAGGCAGGGGCATCGCATTGGAATATTTGAGCGCTTACCTGATGGAGTGGAGCCTTAGTATTGACAATATTTTTGTTTTTATTCTCATCTTCACTGCTTTCAACATACAGCCAAAGCACTATGGCCGTGTGCTGCTGGTGGGCATATTGATGGCTATTGTCTTCAGGGTACTGTTTATAACAGCCGGCGTGGCATTGGTGGCCAAGTTCCACTGGATACTGTACATATTCAGTGTTTTTCTCTTGTACACCGGCTACAAAATGTTCACGGCGGGCGAAAACGAAGAGTTCAGGCCGCATGAATCAGGGTTTTACAAATTCCTTACCAGGTACCTGCCTGTAGTGGCGCATGATGGCGACGGGAAATACAGGGTGGACCACGAAGGGAAAAAATTTTATACTTCCATCACCATTGTAATATTGCTGCTTGCCGGTATTGATTTGGTCTTTGCCCTGGATTCTATCCCTGCGGTAATGGGCATTTCAAGGGACACGCTGGTAATTTATACTTCCAATATTTTTGCGGTGCTGGGTTTGCGCAGCTTGTTTTTTTTATTAAAAGGCGCCGTGGCAAAATTTGATTACCTGCAACAGGGCATTGCCATTGTTTTGATTTTTATCGGTACAAAAATGCTGCTTGAAGACTGGCTGAGTAAATGGATGGACAAAAGCACACAGGTGTTTCTGTCGCTTGGGGTTATCCTGCTTTGTATCAGCGGCTCTATTTTCTATTCTATGTTTGTAAGGAAGAACCCGGATGTAAAGGAAGAAGATAATTTTGAGTAAAATTTGCTTCTTGATAAACTTTGTATAATATCACTCAAATAGCACCCATCATCAATGCTGCAATATTGCAGCAGCAAAATGATGCAGCTATTGAACACCTTTTATTAGACAGCCGCAAATTACTTTTCCCAAAAACATCTTTGTTTTTTGCACTCAGCAGCGAAAGGCGGTCGGGCAGTTTGTTTATTGAAGAATTGTATGCAAAAGGCGTGAGGAATTTTGTGGTAAACGAAAACATCGAAAACACAACGCTTTTCAAATTTGCTGATGCAAATTTTTTGCAGGTTAAAAATGTGCTGGCAGCTTTGCAGCAGTTAGCTGCCAACCACAGGAAACAATTCCGCTTCCCTGTTATCGGCATTACAGGCAGCAATGGCAAAACGATTGTAAAAGAATGGCTGTACCAATTGCTGCACAACGATTACAACATTGTAAGAAGCCCTAAAAGCTACAATTCGCAAATTGGCGTGCCGCTGAGTATTTGGCAAATGAACAGCCAAAACACACTTGGTATTTTTGAAGCCGGTATTTCTTTGCCCGGCGAAATGGAAAGGCTTGAAAAGATAATAGCTCCAGCCATTGGCATTTTTACCAATATCGGCGAAGCACACAGCGAAGCTTTTAAGAGCAGCAAACAAAAAGCAACGGAAAAATCTTTATTGTTTGCCAATACGCCTGTTGTAGTTTACTGCAAAGATGATGTGCTGGTGGATGAAGCCATGCAAAGCCTTCATGCAAAAAACAACAACACATTGTTTACATGGGGCAATGATGAATCATCCACATTGCATATTGCTTCAATACAGGTACAACCTTACAACACAATTATAAAAACAAAGTATAAAGAAAGAAAAATAAGCATCTCAATCCCTTTTACCAATGACGCTGCAATTAAGAATGCTATTACCTGCTGGTGTGCGCTATTGCATTTGCAGGTAGCTGATGAAATAATTCAAGAGCGGATGATGCAATTGAAGCCCGTTGAAATGCGGCTTGAGCTAAAACAAGGCATCAACAATTGCTCTGTTATAAATGACAGCTACAGCGCTGATATTACTTCACTTTCCATAGCGTTAGACTTTTTGCAGCAGCAACAGCAGCACAGCAAACGCACCGTTATCATAAGCGATATTTTGGAAAGCGGCAAAAGCAGCGAAGCATTGTATGCAGATATTGCTGCTATTTTGCAACAAAAAAATATCAGCCGGCTCATTGGTATAGGTACCGAGATTTCAAAACACCGCCAAAGTTTTTCTTCCATACCAGACAAAACATTTTTTAAAAGCACCGATGAATTTGTTAAGCAC
>CAYRRL010000169.1:0-6444 GCA_964426665.1 uncultured Ferruginibacter sp.
TTGCGAAATGGACAAAGAGCAGCGTTTGATTTACGACGCTTACAGGAACAGCTACCGTGACAAAATCATGGGCACCATTGACCAGCAGGGCATTGATAAATCACAGCTTACTATCCTGCAGGGCCTGATGAAGCTTCGCCAGATATGCGATAGCCCGGCTATTTTGAATGAAGAAGAAAAGTACCCTAACCATAGCATTAAACTGGATGAGCTCACAAGGGAAATAACAGAAAACATTGGCGAACACAAAGCGCTTGTGTTTTCACAGTTCCTCGGCATGTTAGGGTTGATAAGGGAAAAGCTGCAGGAAGAAGGCATTGCCTACGAATATTTTGACGGCAGCACAGGTATTAATGAACGGCAAAAGGCTATCGATAACTTTCAGAATAATGATGATTGCCGTGTATTCCTGATTTCATTAAAGGCAGGCGGCGTCGGCTTAAACCTTACTGCCGCTGATTATGTTTATATAGTTGACCCATGGTGGAACCCCGCAGTAGAACAGCAGGCCATTGACCGTACACACCGTATAGGGCAAACGAAAAATATATTTGCTTACAGGATGATTTGTATTGACACAATTGAAGACAAAATATTGCAGCTGCAGGAGCGGAAGAAAAAATTGGCCAGCGAACTGATAAGCGATGATGCAAACTTTGTTAAGGCGCTTACAAAAGCAGATGTGGAATACCTGTTCAGTTAGACACTATCGGCACTCTATCAATAAAACCTTGCATAGCATTAAGCCTGTGCAGGGTTTTTATCTTTTTTTCTAAACTGCGCCGCAATATGTTTTAAATCTTTTAAATTTTATGGCAGGGCTTACCGCCTGTTTTTTCTATAGTAAATTTGATTATTAAACGATTGTTATGGACAACTATTTTAAAAAAGCAGCGCTGCTGTGCTGCGCCTGTTTTGTTTCGGCCCAACTGTTCTGCCAGTCAGTTCCCGATACAGAGCTAAAGAAAAACATCAGCCCGTTAAATGGCACTCTTCATTCGGTTTTAAAATTGCAGCCTAAAACGTTTGAGTACAATACCGAAAGGTTCAGCCAGTTTAAATTCAGCACCGGCACGCAATATGGTTTTTTAGCAGAGAATGTAATGGAGGCTTTTCCTCATTTGGTGAAAGTAAAATATTACACATTCCCTTCTGCAAAAAACAGCACACAAACCGTTTCGGTAAATACAGTGGATACGCAAAGCCTGGTGCCGCTGCTTGTGGCATCTATACAGGAATTGAATGCCGAGCTTGAAAAATTGAAAGCGGAAGTGAAGGCTTTGAAAGGCGTAGCAGTAAATTAGTGATTGAATTTGTTATTTTATACAAATGCCCGTTGCTGAAGGCAACGGGCATTTATTCTTTGCCAAAATTGTAACCCAACATACAGCGTGGGGTTATTTCAAAATATTCAAAGCGGCGCCATCGGCCACCAATATATTTACACCAAGTCTTGCTGAAAGGCTGCGGATGCTTACTGATGAACTGATAATAACTTCGCCAGCTTCAATCATTACATCTGTATTTTCACCGGGCACAGCCCCGCAGCTCCAGTTGCCTGCATCTTCCCATAGCTTGCTTACTGTGCCTACCCAACGGTTTATAAATTTTAATTCATACTCAGTGCTTATGGAATCAGCCCCGTCATGGGATGCAATACAGCGGAACCTCCAGCCATATAAATAAGATGGCATAGCTGTTAGCACAAGCGAATCTGTATTGGCGCCGGCAAAAATTGCATTGTCGTCAATGTTTTCGAAGCCGCTGCCATTGTCTGCCTGCCATTGAAAAGAATATTCAATACCATCCCCTTGCGGGCGGTAAGTATACCATGTATTGCCAAATTCGCAGAACATCTTTTCTGCCGGCACCGGGGGCGCAGGTTTTGAAAACTGGAGCACCGTGCCATTTTCGCCACCGGCAAAACCAAAAGCGGAATCGGCCATATAAATTGAATACAGCGTGGTGGTAGTGCCGCTTGTATCCCTGGCCCATACGCCGCCGTTATACCGGAAAATTAAACCTGAATCGCCAACGCACCAGCCATTGTTTTTATCTGTAAAATAAAGCTGGTGCAGGTTTTGTTCAGTGCCAAGCGGCTGGGGAAGCCATTCCGTTCCATTATAGTACAGCAATATACCCTCGTCGCCTGCTGCCCATGCATTAGCAGAATCAACAGTGAATACTGTTGTAAGCCTTTTGTATGTTACTGTTGGCATTATTTCCCAATTTGCGCCTTCATAATTATATTTCACCAGAAGCCCGCTATCGCCAACGCACCAGCCATTGCGCTTGCCCGAAAAATGAATAGCATTCGGTGCCCTTGTGCCAAGCACTGCCGACTGTGCCAGGCTGTTGTTGTTGTAGCTGTACAAGTCAATGGTGTTTTTTATTTCGCCAGATGACCATGCAAACAACTGCCTGCATATAAACCCTGTGGTGTCAGCGAAAGCGTGCATGCAAATATTTGCAACGCTTGTATCCGGGTTGCCAATAGGGCCAATATTTTTACTGAACCAATAGCCTGCAAACCATTCATACAAATCACCGCTTAACCCAAGCCCGAAACTGTCAGAATACATTTTTACAGGGTTGCAGAATGTGTCGCTGGCAAGAACCGGTGTATCGTCAGGCCATATCTTTTCCTCAGGCACGCTTATAAACAGGCCATTGAACCAAAGGCTTTTTTTGCCAATGCCATTAATGCTGGTAACAGCCACGTCAAGCGGCATTTCCAGTACTGAGTCTAAATATTTGATGGAATAGTAGGGCCAGGCATTATCCTGCATCAATTGTATTTTGCCTTCGTTTAAATCAAGCGGATTGCTTGTGCCCAATTGCGAAATGGCCCACGCCCTGCCTTCGGCCAGTGTTTTTATGCTGAATAAACCGGTAACAAATGACGGCTGTGCTGCGGACCATGAACCATTGTTGTACACCATATTGCTGCTATTGTCAGATACGCTGATGCCGTAATTGTCATTTAGCATTGATAAATGAAACTGGCGGTAATAACCCTGGATATTTTCATGATGCCATTCTTCAGCGTCTGCATCAAACTTATAAATATCATTTTCGCCAGTAATAAAGCCATGCCCTGGCGAAGAAAACTCTACATCATACAAGCGGCCCGAGAGCGTGCTGTGCACACCCCAAAAACCATTTTTGTATTCAAATACAACACCATTGCCGTCGGGCTGGCCAGATGCATAGCCAATCATCCACCCATGTTCAGGGGTGTCAAAATACATATCTGTAAAACTGTATGTTGGCGGCAGGGTTTCTATAGAATAACCACTGCTGTTGAACCGTATCAAAGTGCCGTTTTCGCCAGCAGCCCAGCCGTTGGCACTGTCAATCATGCAAACCACATTCAGGGCAGGGCTGGCAACTTCCGGTTCCTGCAATGTAAAAAGCACCGCAAGTGTATCGCCATTGAATTTTGCTACTTTGCCATCAAAGCCGCATAAAAAAGTGTTGCGTGGGTTCACCGTAAAAATGCTGGTATAACTGAACTCTTCAGGCAGGCCTGCATTTACCGGCTGCCAAAAATTATTTTTCCATTGCAACAGTTCGTTGCTGTTGAGAATAAAGCCATTGGCAGTGTCGGAAAAATGCAAAGCTACCGGCGTAAAAAAATCGTGGCGCTTCTGGTGGTTATAGTTTAACGAAACGGGTTTCCATTGCGCTGCGGCATTGTGTATTGTAAAAAGGGAAAAGAGGCACAGGTAAAACTTTCTCACAAAATTGCTGATTAGTAATCGGCAAAGATGCAAAATTTTTTTGAGGCAGAATTAATTTTTATGCGTTCAGTTGCATTATTTGAAAGCTAAAAATACAAGCCAGCTTAATACATAGGCAAGGGCTGTCATATAAAACAATTGCACTAAGGGCCATTTCCAGCTTCGTGTTTCCCTTTTTACTACTGCAAGCGTGCTCATGCACTGCATTGCAAATACATAAAACACCATGAGCGAAAGCCCGGTAGCCAATGTATACACTTTTTCCCCTCCTGGTTTTGTGGCCGCTGCCATTTTCTGCCTTAGGGTAGTGCCATTTTCGCCTGCATTATCGCCTACGCTGTATAAGGTAGCCATGGTGCCAACAAAAACTTCCCGGGCTGCAAATGATGTTACCAATGCAATGCCTATTTTCCAATCGTAGCCAAGGGGGCGGATAACCGGTTCAATGGTTTTTCCCAATATGCCGGCAAAAGAACTTTCAAGCAGCGCTGCTTTTTTTTGCTTGTTTATTTCATCCTGTTGCGCCGGGGTTTCTTTTGCTAATGCTTCGTATTTTGTTTTTACAGATTCCATTTTTTGTGGCGGGCCAAAATTGCTTAGGCCCCAAAGCAAAAGGCTTATCACCATAATTACCTTACCTGCATCAAACACAAAAATTTTTGCCTTTTCAATCATAGTGGCTAAAGCATTGTTCCATCTTGGGCTGCGGTACACAGGCAATTCAAGTATAAAAAAACTTTTTTCCTTTATGCGGATGAAGCCCTTCATTACATAGGAAACCACCAGGGCCATGACAGTGCCAAGCAGGTAAAGCCCCATCATCACCAGGCCCTGCAGGCTTAAAAAACCAAAATAAAATGTTGAAGGGATAACCAATGAAATGAGTATGGTGTAAACGGGCAGCCTGGCGCTGCAGCTCATCAGCGGCGTTACCATTATGGTGAGCAGCCTTTCCTTTCTGTTTTCAATATTCCTTGCTGTCATCACTGCCGGCACTGCACAGGCAAAGCCGCTAATCATTGGCATTACGCTTTTGCCGTTCAACCCCACCTTACGCATCAGTTTATCAGAAAGGAAACTTATCCTTGCCATATAGCCGGTGTCTTCCAGCAGTGTTATTAAACCAAACAATATCATTATCTGCGGCACAAAAACCAATATGCCGCTTAACCCGGCCAGCACGCCATTTACCAGCAGGTCTGCCCACCATGTAACTGGTAGAAGGCCGCTAGCAAACCCACTTAATTTGCCAAAGCCCCATTCAATAGCATCCATTGGGTATTGGGCAATTAAAAAAACAGATTGGAACAAAAGGAACAATACTGCCAACAAAATAATATACCCCCAGCGGCGGTGGAGCAATAAGTTGTCAAGCTTTTCTGTAAACAAAGCTTTCTTCAGCGGGTCAGCTTCGGCCACTGTAGTTTGCATAATGTGTTTGATACGGGCATATCGGCCCATAATTTCTTCTGCCTGGGTTTTGGTAGGGTTGAAATTGCTTTTTTGCTCAATCGCCTCAATATTTTTTTGCAAAGCAACAGGCAAATCGAAATGCCCGTGGTTGATAAGGAAATGCAGCGCTTTGTAATCGCTGATGCCCGGTATCGCTTCTTTTAATAAAGCAATTGGCTGGCCCGCCAGTTCATCAGCATCAATAAATGGGCGTGGCGGAATAAAATGTGCAGCCACGGTTTGCTCAATTGTTTTTTTCAATTGCGGAACGCCCTTGTTTTTTCTTGGGTTAACAGCAACTACAGGCACACCCAGCTCCCTTTCTAAGCCATTGATATCAATCTGTGTCCCTTTTTGGTGGGCAAGGTCTGCCATAGTCAATACCATTACCACGGGGATTTTCAAATCAATTATCTGTGAGCAGAAAAGCAAATTCCTCTTGAGGTTGCTTGCATCGGCCACCAGCATCACCATATCAGGCATTATGTCTTTGTCCTGATGAAGCAATACTTTGTATGCCACCCATTCGTCAGCCCTTTTTGGGTACAGGCTATACGTTCCGGGCAAGTCTATCAATGTGGAATTAAGCGTGTCGGAAATCCTGCATTGCCCTGTTTTTTTGTCAACCGTTACGCCGGGGAAGTTGCCTGTTTTTTGTTTAAGCCCGGTGAGCAAATTGAACAGGGAGCTCTTGCCGCTGTTGGGGTTACCTACTAAAGCTATATTTATATGCTGTGGCAAATGAAAATCCTGCTGTTATTAATCAAGGCGGCGAAAATAGTTTTAATAGGCGGCATAACCTTACGAAATGAGAAAGATGGTTTGCTTAAAAGGGATTTTTAAATCATGATTAAATGACTGATTGTTATGATTTGTATGATTGCCAATTTCTTTTATTGCAGATAGCTCTTTTTTGCCTTCTTCCCTTTCTTGGCAACTTGATTCCTTGCACACTTGCCTTATTTTTGTTTCATGTGGCCACAATACCTGCAACAAATACAACTGGGCGATGCGAAAGCATTGGCACGTTGTATTTCGTTAGTGGAAAATGAAAGCGCAGGCTATGAAGAATTAATGCAAATGCTGCCTGTTTCTAATACGCCTGTTATTGGTATTACAGGCCCGCCTGGAGCAGGCAAAAGCACATTGGTGGATGCTTTGATAAGCCTGCTGGTGTCGCAAGGGGAAAGGGTTGGCGTATTATGTGTTGATCCTTCTTCGCCATTCAACTTTGGCGCATTGCTTGGCG
>CAYRRL010000169.1:6454-6705 GCA_964426665.1 uncultured Ferruginibacter sp.
CAGGATACGCATGACCGAATGGTACAACCATCCAAAAGTTTTCATCCGCTCATTGGCTACCCGTGGTTCATTGGGTGGGCTGCACCCCAAAATTATTGAGGTAAGCGATTTGATGAAGGCTGCGCCGTTTAACTATATCATTGTAGAAACTGTGGGCGTTGGGCAAAGCGAAATAGAAATTGCCGGGCTGGCAGATGTTACCATTGTAACTGTTGTGCCCGAAGCCGGAGATGAAGTACAAACTATGAAAG
>CAYRRL010000170.1:0-6701 GCA_964426665.1 uncultured Ferruginibacter sp.
AAAAAAGCCAATACACTTTATAAGCTTGAGTACACAGTGGAAGATACATGGGATGCAAAGTTTAAGCATGGCGTGTATGAAATGGCAGGCACCAACTTTGAAGAGAACAAAAACTTTGTTTTCAACACCTGCGGCGTGTTTGGCTATTTTGACGGCTTAAAAAAACTGCCTTTTGAATTAAGCTTCACAAAGCCTGCGGGTTTTTATGGCTCGTCTGGCCTGGTTGCAAAAAGCAGCTCTGCCACCAATGATGTTTTTGTGTGCAGCAATGCCGATCATTTATATGATTCGCCCATTATGTTTTGCGTGCCTGATACAACCACAGTAAAAGTGGGCGTTACAGATGTGCTGGTGTCTGTGTATTCCCCCAGGAAACAAATCACGTCGAAATTTGTAGCAGAAAATTTGAAGGGCTTATTAAATGCTGCAAAAAATTACCTCGGCGGGAAATTGCCTGTAAGCAAATATGCATTCCTTTATTATTTCAACAGCGAGCAGCCAACCGTGATGGGCCAGGGCGCATGGGAACATTCTTATTCCAGTTTTTACAGCCTGCCCGAACTGCCCGAAAAAACTTTTATCGGGCAAATCATAGATGTTTCTTCGCATGAATTTTTCCATATTGTTACGCCGCTTAATATTTGTTCGAAAGAAGTAAGGGAATTTAATTTTAATACAACAATCCTTTCACGCCACCTGTGGCTGTACGAAGGCAGCACCGAGTACGATGCACACCACACACAGGCAACACAAGGGATGATTACGCCAACAGAATACCTGCAAAGGCTAAGCAAAAAAATACAGGTATCAAGAAAATACTTTAATGATACTTTGCCCTTTACAGAACTAAGCCTGCACAGCGCCGGCAAACATGCCAAACAGTACGTTAATGTTTATCAAAAGGGCGCATTGATAAATGCCTGCCTTGATATCTATTTGGAAAAATTATCAGAAGGCAACTATGGGCTGCACAACCTGAAGCATGACCTATCGCTGAAGTATGGCCCAACAAATTATTTTGAAGACGATAAATTGTTTGATGAAATAGCAGCGCTTACTTTTCCTGAAACCAGGGCTTTCTTTGCCAAATATGTGGAAGGCAACGAGGCTTTGCCGTATGATGAGTTTTTTGGAATGGCGGGGATAAAATACATACCAAAAAAAGAAACCAATGTTATAACGATGGGTGGCATATCTGTGCAGCCCGATGGCGAAGGCAAGGCTGTAGTAACAAGCACTGTGCGGATAAACAGCTTTGGAAAAAAAATAGGCTACAAAAAAGGCGATATTATTACATCTATTAATGGCGAAACAGTTACTGCGACAAACTTTCCGAATGTAGCAGACAATTTCACTAATAATGCCAAAGAAGGCGATACCGTTACAATAAAAATTAAACGAGGCGCAGAAGAATTAACAATGGCAGCCCCCGCAGAAAAAGTAGCTAAAACCGAAGAGCATGTGCTGGAAACAGACAAGGATGCAACTGCAGAGCAAATAAAAATAAGGAATGCGTGGCTGAATACTGTTTGCAATAAACAGTTGTTTTGAGCAAAAGCATATTTTAAACAACCGGAGTTTTAAAAACTTCGGTTGTTTTCGTTTATCACCACCCCATCCACAACATACCGGCACCGCAAATAAAAATAGTTAGCCCGCCAAGCACATGCATATACTTTTCTAATTTTTGCGTAGCAGTAAACGCAATGCCAAAATAACCAAGCAGCACCATTGCCAGCATGGTTAATAAAGTAATGGCTGTATAAACTATTATCAGCATAAACATTCCCCACCAGCTATTTTGTGCAGCAGGAAAATATAATAATGGTATCATCGGTTCGCATGGCCCTAAAACAAAAATGATAAACATCACCCATGGCGTAACACGGTGACGCTCCGTTGATGCAACGGCTTCGTTGTGCCGGTGCTCATACACATACAACCCTTCATCATCCATATCAAAATGCTTGTGCGGTTTGTTTTTATACAAACGATAAAAACCCCAGATGGTATAACCAATACCAAACGCCAGCATTACCCAGCCTGCAATGCCGCCCCTTACATCTTCAAGCCAGCTTACTTTGCTTAATGACCAGCCTAACGCTGCGCCGCCTAACGCTAATGCAACAGAGCTCAGCACATGCCCAATGCCACAGGTAATTGTCCAGCCAATTGTTTTAGCAATATTCCAGCCCCTTGCTTTTGACAATGCAATAAAAGGCAGGTAATGGTCTGGCCCGGTAAGCGTATGGAAAAAAGCTATAGAAATAGCTGTTATTAAAAGCGCCTGCATTTCAGGGTTCATACAATTTTGTTTTGCAACTGAAGTTTTAACCACAAAGCAATAAAACGCAAAGCTTCTTTTTGCGCCCTTTGCGTTCTTTGAGGTTTAATGTAGAAATCAAATTATATCCAATTCATTTTCTGCATTGCCCATAATGTAAATATACGCCATGCTATATCACTGCGCTGCCCGTTTATCTAAGCAAATGCCTGCACAGCTTGCGCCTTTTGCCCCTTGTCAATTTTTATGCAGCCCCCATTTTTTTATGTGCTACTTTCCTTTTTTAAAAAGTAATTGTATGCGTTTATTTTTATCAATAGTATTAACTGTATTTACATGCTCTTTATCAGCACAACAATTATTTGTGAGCCGTGATATACAGCAGGCATATAAAAACCAAACACGCTCTGCTGATGGCATGCCCGGGAAAAATTACTGGCAAAACAAAGCCAATTACAAAATCAATATTACAGCCATGCCGCCAGCCAGCAGGATAGATGGCGTGGAAACAATACAGTATTTCAACAACAGCCCCGATACGCTGCGCTCGCTTGCCATCAAGCTTTTTTTAAATGTGCACAAGCCCGGCGCCGCCAGGGAATTTGATGCGGCACCGGATTACCTTTCAACAGGTATTATTATTGACGAAACAACTGTGAACGGGAAAAAAATTGACTGGGGCAACAACGGCTTTACCACTGTTGAAGAGCTGGAGCTGCCAGGCCCATTGCTGCCAAAAGCACAAATACAGTTAGGCTTTAAATGGCATTATGATATTTCAAAACAAAGCGGCCGTGAAGGCATGATAGATTCCACATCTTTCTTCTTTGCCTATTTCTACCCACGTGTGGCGGTGTACGATGATTACAATGGATGGGATTATATACCGTTTACCGACAGCCGTGAATTTTACAGCGACTTTAATGATTATGACGTGACGCTGAAAGTGCCAAAGGATTATGTAGTGTGGGGCACCGGCACTTTGCAGCAGCCCGAAAAAGTTTTGCAGCCGCAAATTCTCCAGCGCTACCAACAATCTTTGCAAACAGAGGAAACAATACATATTGCCACTAAAGATGACAATGACAACAAAAGGGTAACAGCGCAAAACGAAACAAACGAATGGCACTTTGCCTGCAGCAATGTGCCCGATGTTGCCTTTGGCACCAGCAACCATTACCTGTGGGATGGCAGCAGCGCAATAGTTGACGGCAAAACCGGCCGCCGTGCCAGCGCACAGGCTGCTTACCAAAACGAATCGCAGGACTACCGCCACGTGGCAAGGTATGCAAAGCATTCGCTGAGCTGGTTTAGCAACAACTGGCCAGGCATTGCTTACCCCTATGAAAAAACAACCATCTTCCAAGGCTTTGCAGATATGGAATACCCGATGATGGCCAACAACAGTTCATTTCCCGATACAAATTACTCAAGGTTTGTGGCCGAGCATGAAATAGCGCACACGTATATGCCTTTTTACATGGGCATTAACGAAACACGCTACGGCTTTATGGACGAGGGCTGGGCCACAGCTTTTGAATATTTTATAGGGCAGGAAGATTTGGGCAAAGAAAAAGCCGATGCATTCTTTAAGCGGTTCCGTGTAAACGGCTGGGCAAAAAGCAAGTCGCCTTCTCAAGCCATACCTATTATTGTGCCGGCAGATGCGCTTACCATCAAGGGCTTTGGCAACAATATATATGGCAAGCCGGCGCTTGCCTACCTGGCTATGCATGATTTGCTGGGCGATGAATTATTTAAAAAATGCCTGCAGGGCTATATGGCCCGGTGGAATGGCAAGCACCCCATGCCCTGGGATTTCTTTTACAGCTTTAATAGTATCTCGGGCAAAAACCTCAACTGGTTTTGGAACAAATGGTTTATGGAGCCGTCTTATATTGACCTTGCTTTAAAAAGCGCCAAAGCTGCCGGCAAAAAATACGAACTGGAAATTGAAAACATTGGCGGCATGGCCACGCCGGTGGATGCAGTGCTGCAATACAAAGACGGCAGCAGGGAAACAGTGCATTTTACTCCTGCTATATGGGAAAAGAACCAAGAGACAGCAACAGTAACCGTTAGCGCTGCCAAAGATGTTGAAAGCATTGTGCTTGACGGCGGCATTTTTGTAGATGGCGATACCAGCAATAATAAATGGGCTTCTAAATAGTGTTAGTTTCGTTTTTTGTGCAAGCCTCCCGTTTTTATGGGGGGCTTTTTTATAGTGTGCAGTACTGCGCTTGTAGAATTTATACTACAAAATGGGTGTCAAATCACGTAGAAAAAAAGGGTGTTTTAACGGTTGTGGGTGAAATATTTTTTACGCACTTTTATGGTGCCGTGGATGCAGTTGGTGAAGGCACCAACGGGGCGAAAAGAAAGAGGCAAGTAAAAAATATGCTCATGGATAAGTTAAATGCAATTGATGAAGCCCAATACAAGGCCGACTTCATGATTTCTGAAGGTTACATTAAATTTTCAGGTGAATTATTGCGCATTTCACTGGTGGCGATGGGCGGCTTTGGCGCCCTTGTGCTTTTTAAATTTGATAAAGGCGCCCCGGCAGATTTTCTTAAAGACCCAACCTGGTTCCTGGTGTCGATGGCGTTTTTTGCATTGTGCTCTGCGGCTGCCCTGTTCCACCGTTTTTATGCTTCTGACTGCATGAGCTGGTATATTGGCTGGCTGCGTGCCAGCAACAGTGGCAATGAAGAAAAAGCAACTAAGGAACGTGCTGGCCTGCGCCGGTTATTAAAGCTTTCCAATATTTCTTTGATTGTAAGCGAATGGTTGTTTGGCGGGGGTGTGCTGTTTTTTATTGTGGGGACATTTCATTTGTTTACGCAGTTGCGTTAATATGGTTCATGACACGAATGCACTGGTAGATTATATTATATTTTCGTTTTGTGTGCCAGTAACCGAGGCGAAGATAGAAGCAACGTATGTGCAATTGCTTAAGCGGTTTTATGAAGAAGTGAATGTTGTGTTTGCGCTGGAGAAAATAAAATGGGATACATAAAGCCAATGTGATCGCTTTAATCCCCTGCCCTGTCTGTGCTAAATTTTTGAATTTTTGGGTTATTTATTTCTTAACATAAAACTCCTAAGTATGAAAATTTCAGATTTAAAATCACTAAAAAAGAATGCTCAAAAAAAGCGCAACATTGGCGATTTGTTACAAGAAGGGGAAAGTGGCTGGCTTGTTGGAAAATCTGTAGAATCAGATAATGAGACAGTGTCGTTGGGTGAAGAAAATGGGGTTAGCTTGACCGTTAAGGCCAATCATGTTCTCGAAATAAGGGAGCATGAAGATTTATTTTATATCCGTATTAAAGTAAACACGCCTGTTTTAATTAGAACAGAAACGATTTCCAATGTGTCGCCTGTTTTACAATCTAATGTTTCATCTTGTGGTTGTAACGATGACAAGAAAGAAACGACAGGGGTTTCAGCAAAAAGGATTTCTTCAGGTAACGGTTTATCAAACTCTTTGGGTTCTCTTTTTAATAATGACCCTTGCCAAGTATGTACCTACAAGTGGGTGGAGGGTTGGTGCTATCTTGATAAAACGACAAGAATTAAATGCTATAAATATGTGCAGGTTTGCGAAAACGTTTGTATGCCAGCATAGATTCATAGAGCCCTGAATAGTGAAACAATGCTGTGTTAAAGCTTAAAAATTAGAAAACTGTAGCCCCGGGTTGAAATCCATACGCCTGCGTTCGTTACACACGAATGCATTGGTAGATTATATTATGTTTTCGCTTCCTGTGCCACGAACCGAGGCAGATATTTCTGATTGTAAGCGAATGGTTGTTTGGCGGGGGCGTGCTGTTTTTTTTTGTGGGGCATTTCATTTGTTTACGCAGTTGAGGTAGTGCTGCTTTTATTTTGCAAAAGTAAAAGGCACAAGAACATTATCGCACAAATGGCTCAGCCGCAACCTTGCGCCAAAAGAGGGAGATTTGGAGAGGGCGTTTGCTGCGTTTTAACCTATGGTGAACAATGCAAAAAAGCAACCTTCAAAATAAAATATGGTTGGTGGATTGTCCTAACGACAATACAAAAAGTATAACGCTAGTTTGTTGAAAATCAATGGTGAAAAATTTGAGGGAGTGACGTATAATAGCATAAATTTACGTGTTGTACGAAATTTTAATGTAAGTTTCTGCTACTTTAAAGAGACATGAACCTATCCCATTTTATTTCAAATGAGCCGGACGAATTGATAGCAAAAGGCAGTTCAAAAAATGTTCCATGGTTCGGCTTATTTTTGATTGTTCCAATTTTAGGACTCTTATTTGATAGTACTGAAAACCAAAGAGAATTCTTTTTAAGAAATCCAGTTATTGCCGTATTGCTTACATTATTCTTAGTTTGTGGTTCAGTTTATTTCTGGTATATAGCTCTTGATAAA
>CAYRRL010000171.1:0-6658 GCA_964426665.1 uncultured Ferruginibacter sp.
TAAAAAGTATCTTCTTCCTGTATGCGGAAGCTTTCGGCAAAAATGGGCTGTATCACTTTCCACTGGTCAAAGCGCAGGTTGTCTATCAGCACAAAAAATAATGGCGTGCCTTTTTGTATATGCGGCAGCACTTTAAACTTCATCATGTTATGGCTCATCACAGGCGCATCTGCACCTTTGGGGTCAACCCAGCCAGCGTATTTTTTTGAAATGTATTTAAAGAACTCTGTGTTGGCTTCTGATTTTTGCGATTGAAAAACTTCCTGCATTTCGGGGCTGTCGCTTTTCTTCATCTCCAGTTCCCAATACACCAGCTTTTTGTAAATTTCCATCCACTGGTTATAATCAGGGTTGTCATTCAAAGCCATAAATAGATTGCGGAATTCCTGTTGATAAGCTGAAGTTGTTTTTTCAGCAACAAGCCTTTTATTGTCAATCAGTTTTTTTAAGCTTAGTAAAACCTGGTTGGGGTTTACAGGCTTTATCAGGTAATCGCTTATTTGCGAGCCAATAGCGTCATCCATTATGTTCTCAGCTTCATTCTTGGTAATAAGCACAACAGGCAGCGTGCTGTTCACTTCTTTTATCTGCTGCAGGGTTTGCAGCCCAGTTATGCCCGGCATGCTTTCATCCATCAATACCACATCCACAATATTGCCTTTTACATATTCTACTGCATCAAAACCATTGGTCTTTGTCTGCACTTCGTAGCCCTTGTTTTCTAAAAAAAGTATTTGCGAATTGAGCGTGTCTATTTCGTCGTCTACCCAGAGTATTTTTGGAGATGTCATATTTTATTTTTTGATAGCGTAAAGTTATCTCAATATAACTGGGTTTTATAAGTGATTTTTATTTGAATGCACACAAATTTAATTTTTTGCCCCTGTGATTTATTCGTTTATTTCGCTTTGTGCTTCTTTTAACAATTATCAACTATGCTCGCCATCAACCGCATACACCACATCGCCATCATTTGCTCCAACTACGAAAAAGCCAAATCATTCTATACAGAAATTCTCGGCTTTCAATTAATGAGGGAAACATACAGGGCAGAAAGGGAATCATACAAAGCAGATTTATCAGTAAATGGCAAATACCAGATAGAGCTGTTTTCATTCCCAAACCCGCCACAAAGGCCATCAAGGCCAGAAGCTGCCGGGCTGAGGCATATTGCATTTGAAGTAAATGATATTGATGAAACAGTGCAATTGCTCCTGCAAAAGAATATTATGGCCGAACAAATAAGAATTGATGAAACCACAGGCAAACGGTTTACTTTTATCGCCGATCCTGACGGGTTGCCAATAGAGTTTTACGAAAAATAAAAGCAGCAAATGGCTTCAAGAAAAATTATAAATGACCCGGTACACGGTTTTATTACGGTGGATGATGAACTTATCCTGCAAATTATTGCTCACCCGTTTTACCAAAGGTTGCGGCGGATCCACCAAATGGCACTGGCCCATTTGGTTTATCCCGGCGCTGTGCATACAAGGCTGCACCATTCATTGGGCGCTTACCATTTAATGTGCAATGCGCTGGCAGAATTACAGGGCAAAGGCATTGCGATTAACAAAGAAGAAGAACAGGCTGCAAAAATTGCTATTCTTTTGCACGACATTGGGCATGGCCCATTCAGCCACGCCTTAGAAAATGTATTGGTTGAGGGCATGCACCATGAGGCTATTTCTTTATTGCTGATGAAAGAACTAAACAGGCAGTTTAATGGCAGGCTGCAGATGGCGCTTGATATTTTTACCAACAATTACCCAAAGAAATTTTTGCACCAGCTTATCAGCGGCCAACTGGATGTTGACCGAATGGATTATTTATCAAGGGACAGTTTTTTCTCCGGCGTAAGCGAAGGCGTTATTGGATACGACCGTATTATCAAAATGCTCACTGTACATAATGGGGAGTTAATGGTGGAAGAAAAAGGCATTTATTCTACTGAAAAATTTATTGTTGCAAGGCGGTTGATGTATTGGCAGGTGTATTTGCACAAAACGGTATTGTGCGCCGAGCAAATGCTGAAGCAAATCATACGGAGGGCAAAATACATCAAAGCATTTTCGTCTACGCCTTTAAACAAGTTTATAGCCGGGCCAATTGAATCCGTAAGCCTGGAAGAGTTTTGTAATTTGGATGATTATGATGTTCTTTCGGCCATAAAAGAATGGGGCAGGCACCCCGACACTGTGCTTTCTTTTTTATGCAAGGGCATTGTTGACAGGGATTTGCTGAAAATTAAATACTTCCCCCACCCTGTTGATGAAACATTTCTAAAAGAAAAAAGGCAAGCAGCACAAAAAAAACTAAACTTGTCCAATGGTGACGAGCAATGGCTTGTGGCAACAGGCGAAGCAAGCAGCAATACATACAATGTGAAGGACGAAAACATCCAGATATTATTTAAAGACGGAACGGTTAAAGACATTTCGCAGGTAGATGATGCTTTGATTAATGCTGGAGTGAGCGGCAGCATAAAAAAATATTACATTTGCTATTTAAGAGAATAGTTAACCGTTATTAGTTAATGGTTAAAATGCCAACATAATTCCTATTAACCATTAAACACAAACATGCAATTTACAGCAGCGCAAATAGCAGCAATTATCAAAGGCAGAGTGGAAGGCGATGCCAATGCAACTGTATCAGCATTTGGCAAAATTGAAGAAGCACAAAAAGGCCAGCTCTCTTTTTTGGCAAACCCTAAATACGAGGATTATTTATATACAACGGGCGCTTCTGTTATCATCGTCAACGAATCGCAAGAATTAAAAAAACCTGTTGCTGCGGCTTTAATAAGAGTTGCTGATGCTTATGTTGCATTTGCCACTTTGCTTGAAGCATACCAGCAAATGCAGGCACAACAATTAACAGGCATACAACAACCGGTATATATTGACGCCTCAGCTAAAATTGGCGGGCAGGTGTACATAGGCGCTTTTGCATATATTGGTGAAAAAGCTGTAATTGGCAATGGCGCAAAAATCTACCCCAACACATATATCGGCAATAACACAATTATTGGCGAAAATACCGTTATCCATCCCGGCGTAAAAATTTACCACAATACCATTATTGGGAAAAATGTAACGATTCATGCAGGCACTGTTATTGGCAGCGATGGATTTGGCTTTGCGCCACAGGCTGATGGCACATACAAAAAAGTGCCGCAAATGGGCAATGTGATTATTGAAGACAATGTGGAGATTGGCGCCAATACCACTATTGACAGGGCTACTATTGGCAGCACCATTATTAAAGCGGGCGCCAAGCTTGACAACTTGTTGCAAATTGCACACAATGTAGAGGTAGGCTACAACTCGGTGATTGCTGCACAGGCAGGCATAAGCGGCAGCACCAAGGTAGGCAACAATGTAATGATTGGCGGGCAGGCAGGCATTGTGGGCCACATACAAATAGCAGACGGCAGCAAAATAAATGCACAAAGCGGCGTAAGCAAATCTATCAAAACACCCAATACTGTAGTAACCGGTTCCCCTGCTTTTGATTATACTTCAGCGCTCCGCAGCCAGGCTGTGGCAAGAAACCTGCCCATGCTTGAGCAAAGGATAAAAGCCCTTGAAAAAATCTTACAGGAGCTGATGGCAAAAGTATAGTGCATTGCCTGCCCCGACCCATGTTTAGCGGCCGCAACCTAATTCGTGGCATACCAAAAATTCAAATATCTTTGCCCCCGTTGAAAAAATGAACAATATGGGAGGCAGCTTCAATCCAGACAAACAACATACATTAAACGAGGCAGTAAGCATCAGCGGCACCGGGCTTCATACAGGCATAAAAGTGGATATGACATTGCGCCCTGCCAACCCAGGCTTTGGCTTCCAGTTCCAGCGCATTGATATTGCAGGCATGCCCATTATTAAGGCAGATTGCGATTTGGTAACAGATACTTCCAGAGGCACAACATTGGAATCTGGCGGCGCCAAAGTAAGCACAGTGGAGCATATACTGGCGGCATTAGTAGGCATGGGCGTTGACAATTGCCTTATTGAAATAAATGGGCCTGAAATACCTATCATGGACGGCAGCAGCCAGCCGTTTGTTGAAATAATTGAAGATGCAGGCGTGGTTGAGCAGGACGCTGCCAAAATTTGGTACGTTATCGATAACAACATCTCTTACTACGACGAAAAAAAGGGCGTGGATATTACCATCCTGCCTTCTACGGAATATAAAATTACCACTCTCATTGATTTTAATTCACCCGTTTTGGGCACACAGCATGCAGGGCTTAAATCGCTCAGGGATTTTAAATCTGAAATAGCGCCCTGCCGCACTTTTTGTTTTTTGCACGAACTGGAAATGCTTCTTGACAACAACCTCATCAAAGGCGGTGATATTAACAATGCCATTGTGGTGGTGGACAAACCAGTAACAAAAGCAGAAATGGACCGCCTTGCAAAAGCATTTGGCAAGGAAAAAATAAAAGTGGAAAGCGAGGGTTATTTAAACAATCTTAAGCTGCGCTACCCCAACGAACCGGCAAGGCACAAACTGCTTGATGTGATAGGCGATATGGCATTAACCGGGTACCCTGTTAAAGGCCATATTATAAGCAACAGGCCAGGGCACAGTGGCAATGTAGAGTTTGCCAAAAAAGTAAAGCAATACATCAAAAAGAATAAACACACTAAGGATATTCCCATTTACGACCCTAACCAGTTGCCAATATATACCCAGCAACAAATAGAAAAAACGCTGCCGCACCGCTACCCTTTTTTACTGGTTGATAAAATAATTGAGCTGACAGATAAATATATTGTAGGCGTAAAAAATGTAACTTTTAACGAGTTTTATTTCCAGGGGCATTTTCCCGGCAACCCGGTAATGCCCGGTGTGCTGCAGATAGAAGCATTGGCACAGACAGGTGGCATTCTTTGTATTAATGCGATGCCGGAAGGGCAATACGATACATATTTTTTGAAAATAGAAAATTGCAAATTCAAGCAAAAAGTAGTGCCAGGCGATACGATGCTGCTTAAAATGGAATTGGCCGAACCCATCCGCCGCGGTATTTGCGTAATGAAGGGAAGTGTATTTGTAGGCAATAAACTTTGTACAGAAGCAGACTTGACAGCACAGTTGGTAAAAAGGAATTAAAAATTAGACAATTTGAAAATTTGATGATTTGGTGATGCAGGAAAAAATTAAGCGCCATAGTTAAATCATCACATCTTCAAATCTTCAAATCAAGATGATACACCCACATACCTATATACACCCAAACGCAAAGCTTGCCACTAACGTTAAGGTGGACCCTTTCAGTGTAATACACCACAATGTTGAAATTGGCGAAGGCACTTGGGTTGGAAGCAACGTTACCATAATGGAGGGAGCCAGGATTGGAAAGAACTGCCGCATCTTTCCCGGCGCAGTAATTTCTGCTATACCGCAGGACTTAAAATATGAAGGCGAAACCACACAGGTTGAAATAGGCGACAATACAACCATCCGTGAATTTGTTACGGTAAACAGGGGAAGCAAAGACAGGTGGGTTACCAAAGTAGGCAGCAACTGCCTTTTGATGGCGTACAGCCATGTTGCGCATGATTGCATTATTGGCAATAATTGTATTATCAGCAACAGCACACAAATTGCAGGCCATGTGGTAATGGGCGACTATGCCATACTTGGCGGTATGTGCGGAGTGCACCAATTTGTGCAAATTGGCCAGCATGCATTTGTAGCAGGCGGTTCGGTTGTATTTAAAGATGTGCCGCCATATACTAAGGCTGGCCGTACACCCCTAAGCTATGCAGGCGTAAACTCTGTAGGCTTAAAGCGCCGTGGCTTTTCGCTGGAAAGGATAAACCAGATTCTTGATATCTACCGCATTATTTATAACAAAGGGATGAACACATCGCAGGCTTTGAATTATATTGAAGAAGAATTAGCAGCTACAGATGAGCGTGACGAAATAATAACCTTTATAAGGGAAAGCGGCAGGGGCATCATTAAGCGTTTTGTAAAAGGGGGCGCAGATGATGAATAATTTTTTGTAGCCGGCTTTAGGGTTTCTGTTCAGCTTCATTGGCAGTGTATCCTGAGCGAAACCGAGGGGCACTCTTGTACTGATTACTCTTTATTCAGCAATAAGCACTCTACTTTTGATTATTTCTCTTGATAATATCGGCAAGCGTTTTAACAGGGAATGGATATTCCGCAATCTTAGTTACACTTTTTCTTCGCCAAAAAAGTACGCCATCACTGGCCCGAATGGCTCAGGCAAATCAACGTTGCTGCAAATAATTGCCGGCGCTGTTACGCATAACGAAGGATCCGTAACCTTAAACAATGGGCAACGGGCAACAACTAACGAGACACGAGAACAGGAATTTTACAAACACATCTCCATTGCAGCGCCATACCTTGAACTAATAGAAGAAATGACGGCAAATGAATTGCTTGATTTTCATTTGGCATTCAAACCGCTCTCCATACCAAAACGCCAGGCACTGCAAATAGTTGGGCTTGAAAAAGCCGCTAACAAACAAATACGTTACTATAGCAGTGGCATGAAACAACGGTTGAAACTGGCGCTGGCGTTCTTTAGCAATACACCAATTTTATTATTAGACGAACCAACCACCAACTTAGATGCGGAAGGCATTGCATTGTATCAATCGCT
>CAYRRL010000172.1:0-6654 GCA_964426665.1 uncultured Ferruginibacter sp.
GTTTTCCGGCTAAGTCAGCTTTTCATTTCATCAATTGTTCTTGTTACAGTATTTACCATTTCTTTTGTAATGCCAAGATGGGTTACCATTCTTACCTGTGTAGGCGAAATTGCAAAAGCAAGGATATTATTTTGCTCAAGGTAGCCAACAAAGCTTGCCGGAGAATAAGCCCCGGAAACTTCAAAAACAAGGATATTGGTTTCCGGTTCGATAAGATTGGAAACAAAGCTTTTCAATTTCAAGGCATCGCCTATTTGCCTGGCATGTGCATGGTCATCGAAAAGCCTTTCAATATTGTGCTCTAATGCATAAATACCTGCTGCGGCTAAATAGCCTGCTTGCCTCATACCACCACCCAAAGCCTTGCGGATACGCCTTGCTTTTTTAATAAAAAAATTATTGCCAAGCAATAAGCTGCCAACTGGCGCACCCAATCCTTTGCTCAGGCAAATAGAAATGCTGTCGAATATTTCACCATATTGTTTCGGGGTTTCGCCTTTGCAAACTATCGCATTAAACAGCCTTGCGCCGTCCAAATGAAATTTTAAATTATTATTTAAGCAAACTTCTTTAATTTTTTGAATATCAATTAAATTATAGCAAGCTCCTCCACCCCGGTTGGTGGTGTTTTCTAAACAGGCAAGGCTGCTGTTGGCTTTATAATCTGCTGCAGGGTTAATGCCTTCAAGCACCTGTTCTGCGGTTATTCTTCCTTTATCGCCACGCAGCAATTTTACCGAGCAGCCGCTGTTAAATGCAATGCCCCCGCCTTCATATTGGTATACATGGCTTAGCTCATCGCATATTACTTCGTCGCCCGGCTGTGTATGGCATTTTATGGCAATTTGATTGGTCATGGTGCCGCTTGGGCAAAACAAAGCTGCTTCCATGCCAAACATATCCGCAGCCATTTGCTCCAGTTGGTTTACAGTGGGGTCTTCGCTAAACACATCATCGCCAACAGTGGCTTTTAGCATGGCTTCAAGCATAACGGCAGATGGTTTGGTAACGGTGTCTGAACGTAAATCAATTATCATTTGGCAAAAATAAGGGCGCTGTTTTTGAAAAACTGTAGGGCCATGCCAGAATCCAGTAAAGGCATTAAGTTTTTTTCACAAGTTTTGCCTAATATTACAATTGTTTTTTAATTAGCAGTATGAAAAACAAGATCCGTGCTGTATCTTTGCAGGCATTTCAAAAAAAATACTGGCATTTAGGGTTTTGCAACAATTTGCGTTGTAAAACTGTCTATACTCAGACTGGCAAAAATTCTGAACTTAAAATTAGCAAATGAGGCAACTTAAAATCGCAACCCAGATAACCAACCGAGACTCTCAGGCGGTTGAAAAATATCTGCAGGAAATTTCCAAAATCTCTATGATTACCCCTGAAGAGGAAACCATCCTGGCCCAAAAGATTAAAATGAATGACCAACGGGCGCTGGATAAATTGGTTCAGGCTAACCTCCGCTTTGTGGTATCCGTTGCAAAACAGTACCAGCATCAGGGCTTATCGTTAAGCGATTTGATAAATGAAGGGAATTTGGGCCTTATAAAAGCTGCCCAGCGTTTTGACGAAACAAAGGGTTTCAAATTTATCTCTTATGCTGTTTGGTGGATACGCCAATCAATATTGCAGGCATTGGCTGAACAAGGAAGGCTGGTGCGTTTGCCTCAAAATAAAATTGGCACTTACAATAAAGCCAATAAGGCTTACATGGCTTTTGAGCAGGAGCATGAAAGGGAGCCTTCAACAGAGGAGCTTGCCGAGTTGCTTGAAATGAGCGAAACAGAGATCAATAATATTTTCCAGAGCAATACCCGGCACTCATCTTTAGATGCACCCGTGCATGAGGCAGAAGATGTAGCTATGGGTGACTTGTTGAAAGGTTCAGCAGAAACAGATGAAGATGTAATGCATGATTCGTTAAGGAATGAGATACGCAGGGTATTAAAGTCTCTAAGCCCGAGGGAAGCAGAAATTGTGAACGCTTATTTTGGTTTAGATGGCGAAAATGGCGTTACCATAGAACAGATAGGGCAGAAGTACGACCTGACAAAAGAACGTATCCGCCAGATTAAAGAAAGGGCGATTAAGCGCTTGCAAAAGGCAAGGTATAGTGGCGCATTGAAGGCTTATTTAGGATAGGGTTTTTAATTGAGATATTAGTTCCCGGCGCATTTGCGCCGGGAATTTTTTATGGGTACATTAATAATTAAATGATTGGTATGGTTTGGCGGGGTAGGAAATACTTGTGCCGGTAATTAAACTATAAGCAGTTTGTTTTGTTTTATATCTGGTAATTTTGAAACATGAAGAAATTTATTGTGCCCGAATATCAACTTTGATTTAAAGCAGGCAGATGATGTGGTGGTGGTAGATGCAAATATTGAAAACGGCCTGCCGCCGGCCGTGGTGCTCTCAAAAAGCTTTAATTATTTTTCTGTTGTTAACCCTGCCATCCTTAGTTCGCTGTTTATCCATGATGCGGATGTGTATGTATCTAATGGCACGCTTACCCATAAGTTAAAGGAGCAGCCTTTTATAGTGCCCCATTCGGGTGTTGCTTTTTACTATTATGGGATTGATTCGTCTGATTTAGCCACAGCCTTTACAGGGGAGTTGAATACTTCTTATTCTTTGCGTATTGTAACAGGTGGGAAAGAATATACAGCTACTACTACTATTCCGGGGATTGCAAAAAAACCTGATTCGTTATGGTGGAAAAAAGCGCCTTTTCAGGAAGATACTACACGGATTATTCTGATGGTAAAAGCAACTGACCCGCCAGGGCTTGGCAACTATGTAAGGTATTTTACCAAAAAGAACAGCGACCCGTTTTACCCCGGGCTTAATTCTGTGTTTGACGACCAGGTAATTGATGGCAGCACATATGAACTTGAGGTGAGCCCCGGTGTTGACAGGAATTTCCCCGGGTCTGCTGATGATAACTATTTTAACAGGGGCGATACTATCACAATGAAACTTTGCAATATTGACCGTGCCACTTATAATTTCTGGAACACATGGGAGTTTTCTCAGCAAAGCGTAGGCAACCCGTTTGTAACGCCTAATAAAATATTGGGTAATATCAGCAATGGAGCTTTGGGCGCTTTTTATGGATATGGCGCATTTTACAAAACATTGATAGTTCCCAAATAAGCAAGCTTTCCCCTGCACTTTTGCACAACTTTGCCTTTTTATGTCAATATATTGGCCTAAAGCGATAGCAATATTCAATTAATTTCGCACTCAATTTTATAAAAGGAATATGGATACCAGCGCAACAGAAAAAGTTCATTGTTTAATAATTGGGTCGGGCCCGGCAGGGTATACAGCGGCTATTTATGCCAGCAGGGCAGGCCTTAACCCTGTTTTATACCAGGGCATACAACCAGGCGGGCAGCTTACCATTACTACAGAAGTGGAAAATTACCCGGGCTATCCCGATGGTATACAAGGGCCAGATATGATGGTGCATTTTGAAAACCAGGCAAGGCGCATGGGAGCAGATATACGTTATGGGCTTGCCACTAAAGTTGATTTCTCATCACAGCCGTACAAAGTGCAGGTTGACGAAGACAAATGGCTTGAAGCTGATGCAGTAATTATTTCCACTGGCGCATCTGCTAAGTGGCTTGGGCTTGAAAGCGAACAGAGATTGAACGGGTATGGGGTGAGCGCCTGTGCTGTTTGCGACGGTTTCTTTTTTAAAGGTAAGGAAGTAGCAATTGTTGGCGCCGGCGACACTGCTGCTGAAGAAGCTTTGTATTTATCCAAAATATGCAGCCATGTGCACATGATTGTAAGAAGGGGGGAGATGAGAGCGAGCAAAATTATGCAGCAACGGGTGTTAGATGCAAAAAATATTACGGTGTATTGGAATACTGAAACAGATGAAGTAATTGGAGCCAATAAAGTAGAAGCCGTAAGGATAAAAAACAACCAAACCAATGAGATAAAGCAAATACCTGTAAGCGCCTTCTTTGTTGCTATTGGGCACCAACCCAACAGCGATATATTCAAAGGCTGGATTGATATGGACGAATCAGGCTATATCAAAACCGTTCCCGGCACCAGCAAAACAAATATTGAAGGCGTGTTTGCCTCCGGCGATGTACAGGATAAAGTGTACAGGCAGGCTGTAACAGCAGCGGGAAGCGGCTGCATGGCAGCACTTGATGCTGAGAGGTATTTGAGTGATAAAGGATTGCATTAGTAATAGTCAATTAGCAATACGCAGCAGATGCCCGCAACGAATAACAATATCGATTAACTAGAAACGATTCCTATGTTCACAATCCATCTCCACCATCTCAAATTTTTTGCATACCATGGTTTGTTTGAGGAGGAAAGGAAAGCCGGCAATAATTTTGAGATGGATGTCGACGTAATAGCAGATATACCCGATTCGGTTACAAAACTGGAACATACGGTTGACTATGCAGCAGTATATTCTATTATTGACAACCGCATGAAACAGCCAACTGCGTTGTTGGAAACTTTAGTGCATGACCTTGCTGAAAAAATATACCAGTATGATAACAGGGTTAAATCTGTAAGCATCTCCCTTAAAAAATTATCCGCACCAATTAAATTCTTCAATGGTGTAGCAGGCGTTTCTTACAAAAAAGAATTTTAGAATGAAAAAATTGCTGGCATCTATAGCAGTAATATTTTTTTGCATCAATGTTATCGCACAAGATGCAGCCACTCTCATGGCGGAAGGCACTAAATTAGAAACAGCATTAAATGAAAAAGGCGCTTTTGAAAAATTCAAAGCGGCTCAGCGGCTGCAACCGTCTAACATACAGGCGCTAAATAAATGCAGCGAACTCTGCAGCCGCATTGGCAACAGGGAAGCAACTGCTCTTGCAAGAAACGACTATTATGCCGCGGCTCAAAAATTTGCTTCAGCAGCTTTAAAAATTGACGCCAATAATTCTGCTGCCAATTGTATGATGGCAATTGCTTTGGGCAGGGTATCGCTGGAAAAAAGCGGGAAGGAAAAAGTAAAAGCGGCTATTGAAATAAAAAAGTATGCTGATATAGCCATCAGCAAGGATGCCGGCAATTATAAAGCCTGGCATGTGCTGGGCCGTTGGCATTATGAATTAAGCAGCCTCAATTTTATTGAAAGGGCTGCGGTGAAAGTTTTTTTTGGAGGGCTGCCTAAATCATCATTTGCTGACGCAATAACAGCTTTTGAAAAAGCAAAACAGATCTCGCCGGGCTTTGTGATGAACTATTATGAACTGGCAAGGGCATATAAGAAAAACGGCCAGAGCCAAAAAGCAATTGCAGCAATTAACACAATGCTTAAGCTGCCGGATACTACAGAAGACGACGCCCCAACAAAAAAATTAGCAAGAAAGTTACTGGAAAGCCTTCAATAGGTTGAAATAATACGGCTTTCTGATTGCCATTCTGTTATAGCTTCAGCACCCCGTTTTAAAATTATTTTTTCTTGGTATAATAAACCCTCTGCATTTTCGTTAACAACCTTACAGGAAGCCGGCGCAAACGTTATAGTAAATTAAGAAAGCGCCGGGCAAACCTATAATATCCACCATCCCAGTTAAAGGCAAAGCAATGGAACCTAAAAAATCAAGCCCTTTTTTTACCGAGTTAGGCAGCATATTAAACTTGATAAGAAGGTTAAGCATTGAACTTACACATGAGGCCGGGAACGATAAGGCAGATAAGGGCAAGCTTCATAAAATGTGGTATGCAAGGGATACAAATTTTGCCAGGCTACAGGCCAACCTGCAGCAGCTTGAAAGCGAAATAGAGTATTTCTTTACTGAAAACGGTTGCAGGAAGGCCATAGACAAAACATTCAATACGCAAACCATCAGGCAAAAATTCCAGCAAACATTCAAAGCCATTACTAAGGAATATTTTTCTATCAAATCAAATGAACCGCACGAAACGCCTGCGGAAACAAACAGCACTTTCAATGGCGACAGCAGGAGGGACAGCCTTCCTATTTCATTTTTAAATTAAAATTGAAAACACGCAGATAAAAATAAAAAACCTCCTGTCAAAGGAGGTTTTTTTATATGTAGTTTTTTTAGGTTACCAAATACTTACTCTTAAACTATCAGCCCTGTACATTTTATCGCCGGGCTTTATGCCAAAGGCTTCATAAAATTCAGGGATATTTACCACCGGCCCGTTCACTCTTTCTTTTGCAGGCGAATGCACATCCGTCATAACAAGGTTGCTTAGCCGCTCTTTTTTTATTTGGTACATCCAGCTATCAGCATACCCCAAAAAATAGCGCTGCATGGGCGTGTAGCCATGCAGTTTTTCGTTCTTTTTATATGCTTCTGTTTTTTTGAAAGCATCAATGCCCAATAACAATCCGCCAAGGTCAGCTATGTTTTCTCCCTGAGTGGCATCGCCATTGATATGCAAACTGTCAACAGGCACAAATTCGTTGAACTGTTTAATGATTGCTTTTGCCCTGTTTCCAAATTCTTCCCCGTCTTTTTTTGTCCACCAATCTGTAAGGTTTCCTTTGGCGTCATATTGCCTTCCCTGGTCGTCAAAGCCATGTGTTATTTCATGCCCAATAGTGGAAGCGGCGGCATACCCATACACAAACGCATCGTCAATTTCCTCGTCTTTCATGCCCGGCACACTGAACAT
>CAYRRL010000173.1:0-6626 GCA_964426665.1 uncultured Ferruginibacter sp.
AAAGTTGAGTGGGCAGTGCGGCAGGTTAAAATGCTGTTTGAATTACGAACTGGATACATACTTGGATGCGTTGCAGCATTTTCCTGATGACTGCGACAGCATTGAAATAGCAAGAGGCAGGGCTTTTTTGGTGAAGAAAGATATCTTCCGAAACCTGATGTGGTACACTTTGCCAGACAGCAATAAGCAATATCCATTAACGCTTGAGAGAGTAAAAAAAATAAAATCCCTCAATCAACAAGGCGTACGCCCTGAAGAGCTGGAAGCAGTGGAAGTGGTAAGCAAAAAGCCTGTGGAAGTAGAGCCGGTGTATGCAGATGTGGTTGGCCAAATCAGTTTGCGTTCGCTTGAAAAAACAAGCCGCAAAAGAAGGGAACAGGAACGTGGGCCGGGCAACAGGCAAGGTGGCAACCAGCAGAGAGGCAATAATCAAGGGAACAACAGACAAGGCGGCGGTGATAATCCAAACAGGCCGCAGCAAAACAGAGGCGGCAACCCAAACCAGCAGCAGGGAAACAATACTAACAGGAATCAGCAAAGGCCTCCGCAAAACCGTGGCAGCAACCCTAATCAACAAAGGCCTGAAAACAGGGGGCAGCAAGGTGGAGGGAATAATCCTAACAGGAACCAGCAGCGGCCGCAACAGAACAGGCCACCCCAGCAACCACGGCCCGACAACAGGCCGCCACAACAGCGCCCAGATAACAAAGACGAACCGAAATAAAGTTGATATAATTGAAAACGCTGGGTGAAGTACCCGGCGTTTTTTATATTTACGATTTAAAATTTATTATGTCCATCACAGTATCCAATCTCACCAAAACATACGGCGATCAAAAAGCAGTAAACAATATTTCTTTTGCTATCAGTAAAGGAGAGATTGTTGGCTTTCTTGGCCCCAATGGCGCAGGCAAAAGCACTACTATGAAAATTATCACCGGCTATATAGAAGCTGATGGCGGCAGTGCAGCGGTTTGTGGGGAAACTGTAAGCACCAATTCGCTCAATACAAAAAAGAAGATTGGCTATTTACCGGAAGCAAACCCTTTGTACTTTGATATGTATGTGAGGGAGTATTTAGAATTTATTGCAGGTGTGCATGGCATTGCAAACAAAAAGGAAAAAATTGAAGCTGCTATTGAAACGGTGAAACTGAAACTGGAAGCCAATAAAAAAATCGGGCAGTTAAGCAAGGGTTATAAGCAACGTGTTGGCATTGCCGCTGCCTTAATACATGACCCCGAAGTGTTGATTTTAGATGAACCAACTTCCGGGCTTGATCCCAATCAAATTATTGAAATAAGAGAAGTCATTAAGAATTTGGGAAAGAATAAAACAGTCATGTTCTCTTCTCATATTTTGCAGGAGGTGGAAGCAATGTGCGACAGGGTTATTATTATTAACCGTGGCAATATAGTTGCAGATGACCTGCTGAGCAATTTGCAGAAAGCAAACGCCGGGCAGCAGCAGGTGAACATTGAATTTAAAGAAGCTGTGAACATAGGAGAGCTACAATCTTTGCAGGATGTAATTAAGGTAACCCAACTCTCCGGTTCCAACTTTCAACTTTCAACTCACAATCCTGAAATTGTGAGGAAGCAGTTATTAGAATTGAGTTTGAAAAACAATCTCAACATCGTTTCTTTGCAGAGTGAAAACAACAGCCTTGAAGATATTTTCAGGCAGCTTACATCGGCTAACAATTAACTACATAACCAAAACATTTTTTTATCATGAGCTACATTGCGTCCATTTTTGCCCGCCAGATTCTCGACAGCCGCGGCAACCCAACAGTTGAAGTAGATGTATTAACCGAAACAGAAAAGCTTGGAAGGGCCGCGGTGCCCAGTGGCGCCAGCACTGGTATACATGAAGCTGTTGAATTAAGGGACGGCAAGAAAAACTATTATGGCGGCAAGAGCGTACTGAAAGCTGTAAACAATGTAAACACCATCATTGCTGAAAACTTACTGGGTTGGGATACCGCCGACCAAACAGGCATTGATGCGGCCTTGATAAAATTAGACGGCACAGTGAATAAAAGCAAACTCGGGGCTAATGCAATGCTGGCTGTTAGTATGGCTGTAGCTAAAGCTGCTGCAATCGAAGCAAACCTTCCACTATTCCGCTATGTTGGTGGCACTAACGCAAAAACGTTGCCTATCCCAATGATGAACATTTTGAATGGCGGCGCACATGCTGACAACAAAATAGACTTTCAGGAATTTATGGTAATGCCTGTTGGCGCCAATTCTTTCAGCGAAGGCCTTGCCTGGGGCGTTGACATTTTCCATGCGTTGAAAAGCGTATTAAAGAAAAAAGGTTTCAGCACTAACGTAGGTGATGAGGGTGGTTTTGCGCCAAATATCCAAAGCAATGAGGAAGCTATTGAAACTGTATTGACAGCGATACAGGCTGCAGGCTACAAAACAGGCAGCCAGATTATGATTGCCATGGATGCTGCTAACAGCGAACTGTGGGACGCTAAGAAGAAGAAATATGTTTTCCATAAGAGCGATGGCAAAGAAATGACCAGCGAACAGTTAGTAGCTTACTGGGCAAGCTGGGTTAAAAAATATCCTATCTGTTCTATTGAAGACGGCATGGCTGAAGATGATTGGAAAGGATGGAAAATGCTTACTGAAGCCGTAGGCAGTAAATGCCAGCTGGTAGGCGATGATTTGTTTGTAACAAATGTTGACCGCTTGGGCAAAGGCATCAATGAGGGTATTGCTAATGGCTTGCTCGTAAAAGTGAACCAAATTGGCACCATTACAGAAACCATCAATGCAGTAAGCATGGCGCAGGGCACTGGTTACAACACCATCATGAGCCACCGCAGCGGCGAAACAGAAGATACCACCATTGCTGATTTGGCTGTGGCATTGAATTGCGGGCAAATTAAAACAGGCTCTGCAAGCCGCACTGACCGCATGGCTAAGTACAACCAATTGATAAGAATTGAAGAAATTTTGGGCAGCAGTGCGGTTTATCCAAAAGGAAAAATTAAATTTGGGAAATAAGCCTCATGGAGCAACAGACAGAAAATACCATGCCCTCAAAAAAAATTTCAATGAAAGGCAAGCTCGCTTTCCTTAGAAATAAGTACCTCATTGCAGGGCTGTTCTTTATTGCATGGATGCTTTTCTTCGATCCAAAAGATGTAAGCTCCGGCGTAAACAGATGGCAGAAGTACAATGAGCTAAAAGCAAGTGAACAAAAGCTGTTGAAAAAGATTGAGGATACAAAAAGCGAGTTGGGGCAATTAAAAAACAATGCCCAAACGATAGAAAAGTACGCCAGGGAGAAGTATTTAATGAAAAAGGACAATGAAGACCTTTTTATTGTAAGCAATGAGGCTGAAAATAAATAGGTTAGCTGGTGCAATATTGAGCTTCAATTATCGTTTTTGTACATGGATAATTGATAATTAAACTACTTAACAAGCTTTTAAACTTATGGAAAGGATTACGCAGGAGAGCCTGCTGCTGTACATTTACGGCGAAGCCTCCACAGAACAAACGGCTGCAATTAAGGCTGCTTTGGAAACGGATTGGGAACTAAACGAAAAATACCGGGAGTTGCTTTCTGCTAAAGAGAGCCTGGGCCCTGTGAACGTTTCCCCACGTAAAAAAGCACTTGATTTTGTACTTAACTATGCTAACAAGCAGGTAAAGGAATTTACCGAGCAATAGCGCCAAATCCAATAAACTAATTTTAAACTAATTTGTCCCCCGATTAAAATTGGGGGATTTTTTATGTCAAAAAAAGAGCTTTACCAGCATGTTATCGATTACTTCCTTGAGTTTGGCCCCGATGCTGAAACAGAATTGTTGTACGATAGCCCATTTCAATTGCTGGTGGCGGTGATACTCTCTGCCCAATGCACTGATAAAAGGGTAAACCAAACCACCCCTGCCATTTTTAAAAAATACCCGGGGCCTGAAAGCCTGTCAAAAGCAACATTTGAGGAGCTTTTTCCTCTTATAAAAAGCATTTCTTACCCCAACAACAAAACAAAGCATTTGATAGGAATGGCAAATATGCTGGTTGAAAAATTTAATGGCATAGTGCCAATGACAGTAGACGAACTAATAAAACTGCCTGGCGTGGGAAGGAAAACAGCAAATGTCATCACTTCCGTAATTGATGAACAACCCAATATGGCTGTTGACACCCACGTGTTCAGGGTGAGCGCCCGGCTTGGGCTAACTACAGGTGCTAAAACGCCCCTTGCCACTGAAAAGCAACTTATTAAACATATACCAGAAAAATATATACATAAGGCGCACCACTGGCTCATTTTGCACGGCAGGTACACCTGTACTGCCCGGAACCCAAAATGCAGCCATTGTGGCTTAAATACTGTCTGTAAATTTTATAAGAACCTGTTGAAAAGGGAATTTAATTCAGGAATAATCGTTTAATTTGTACAAATTTCCCATACTGTGGAAATCCAATCGTTATTATAACAAAAGGAACCAAATACTGCATGAAAAAAATTACACTGTTGCTGGCGGCTATGGTACTGTTGGGTGCCATGGGGAAAAAGGCTTCAGCGCAATATTATTTTTACGATGGCAATTCATACAATACCCCAGTCATGTTTGAGTTGGGCGTATCGGGTGGCATCATGAACTGCCTTACCGACCTTGGCGGCAAAAAAGGGCTGGGCAAAAAAATGGCCGGCGACCTTAATATGGGCAACACCAAGATGAATGGCAGTGTTTATTTTAGCGCTACTTATAAAGAAGCAGTGGCAGTAAGGATTGAAGGCACTATGGGCAATGTAAGCGCCCATGACAGTATCCTTATAAAAGAGAAAGACAAAACAAACGGCCGCTACCAGCGCAACCTTAATTTCAGGAGCAAGATTTCTGAAGTGGCGCTTATTGCAGAATTCCACCCGTTATTTATATTTATTAACTGGTCTCTCCGTGAAGACCAGGACCCGCCAAGATTTTCGCCTTACCTTGCTGCTGGAATCGGTTATTATTCATTTAACCCACAAGCAAAATCAAGGCGTGGCGATTGGGTTGACTTGCAGCCATTGAGCACAGAAGGGCAGGGTTTTGCAGAATACCCCGAAAGGAAAGTTTACAAATTATCCCAAACAAATATCCCTCTTGGGCTTGGCATAAGGTATGAATTGTCTTCATCATTTAACCTGCGTGCCGAACTGCTCCACAGAACCTTGCATACGGATTACCTTGACGATGTAAGCACTAGGTATATTGACAAGGCTTTGTTTGACACGTATTTTACTCCTGGCAGCCAGGAATGGCAGGATGCTTATGATTTATCGAGCAACCAGCGTACCAATAATGACTATGCTATGTACAGAAAGACTGAAGGCGGCATAAGGGGAAACCCTAAAAACAAAGACTCCTATTTTACTTTCAATATTAAAATCGGGTTGTTGATAGGCAGGGAAAAATTCAGGTAAAAGCTATCAACTTATAATAATAGAAAACGTGGCAAGTATTACTTGCCACGTTTTTATTTTTCCGATGCCATTATTCTAAAATTGGCCGCAACCATCTTGTTGCATCTTCAATGCTCATCCCTTTTCTTGCTGCATAATCTTTTAGCTGGTCTTCATTTATTTTGCCCACGCCAAAATATTTACTTTCGGGGTGTGCAAAATACCAGCCGCAAACAGATGATGCAGGGTACATTGCCAGCGATTCTGTTAAATGGATGCCTGTTGCCTCTTCGCCGCCAAGCAATTCAAACAGTTTATATTTTTCTGTATGGTCGGGGCATGCAGGGTAGCCGGGTGCAGGGCGTATGCCGCTGTATGCTTCTTTTATTAATTGCTCGTTGCTAAGATTTTCATTTTTATCATATCCCCATAATTCTTTTCTTGTTTTTTCATGAAGGCATTCTGCGAAGGCTTCTGCTAAACGGTCAGCTAAGGCCTGCAGCATTATTTTGTTGTAATCATCATGCTGCTGTTCAAACTGTTTTACATATTTATCAACGCCATGAACAGTAACACTGAATGCGCCAATAAAATCGCTCTGTGGCGAAACAAAATCTGCTAATGATAAATTGGCTTGCCCTTCCACTTTTTTTATTTGCTGGCGCAAAAACTCCAGATTAATTTTTTCTTTCTTTAACTCAACCGTATCTGCAGCAATTTTTTTGGCTTCCCAAAAACCAACAGCGCCTTTGGCTGTCAGCCATTTTTCATTTACAATTTTATCAAGCAATGAGTTGGCATCATTGTATAGCTTTGTTGCTTCCACACCTACTTTTTCATCACCCAATATTTGTGGAAATTTTCCATGTAATTCCCATGCAATAAAGAATGGTTGCCAGTCAATATATTTTCTTATTTCGGCTAAATCGTAATTCTCAAATTGTTTTGCCCCTGTATAAGTAGGAGTAGCTGGTTTGTATGAAGCCCAATCAATTTTTGCCCCATTAGCCTGCGCTTCTGCAAAAGGCAATAATTGTTTTACTGGTTTTTTGTTTTCAAAATCTTCTTTCAGTTTCTGATATTCAGCTTTTATATCTGCTAAAAAAGCATCTTTTTGTTCTTTATTTAATAAGTTGCCTGCTACGGTAACACTTCTTGAAGCATCTAAAACATGAATAACTGAACCATTATAATTAGGAGC
>CAYRRL010000174.1:0-6624 GCA_964426665.1 uncultured Ferruginibacter sp.
CATTTGAAAGTAGAACATATTATTGTTTGTGGCCATTACGGTTGCGGCGGAATCAGGGCTGCTATGAGCAATACAAATTACAGCCAGGTACTTAATATGTGGCTGCGGAACATTAAAGATGTGTACCGCCACCATAGGGAAACCCTTGATACCATCAGCGATGAAAACGAACGGGCAGACAAGCTTACCGAATTAAATGTGAGGGAACAGGCGCAACGGCTGGCGAAAACATCTATTATACAGAAGGCATGGAAAGAAAGGAATGCGCCAGATATACATGGGTGGGTTTACGGCCTAAAAGACGGGATAATAAACCCGGTGTATGAAATGAAAGCCGGCAGCGATATTGACCCGCTGTACAGGTTTGATGGCTTATAAAGTAGAGCAAGGGCCACTGCAAAGCAGCGGCCCGGCCCTTGCAGTTTAGCCCAATAATTGTTTGTACAAATTATCTTTAAGCTGTACCCTTTTTAACCGCAACGTATTCAGCACTTCGTCCGTAGTGTTTTCCGCACCCTGTTCAATCCGGTGTATCTCATGGTCTACCTCGTGGTATTCTTCAAACAATTTCCGAAAATGCTGGCTGGTGGTTTTCAAGCTATGAATTTTCTCCCTGTATTCTGGGAATTCGTGGTGCAAATCGTGTTTCTCCATTTTTATTTTTTTCAAAAATATCCAAGTGCAGCTATATGCAGGTTGATAAATAGCATGGCTGCAAATGATACTTATCAGTAAAAAAATTACTAATGCTTATGGTGCGGAGAACTGCATTTGCTTTTATGGCAAAGGCGGTAATTGTAGTAGTGAGCGCTTACAATAAGGGCAACCGCAGGTATCAAGAACCAGTTTTCAATACTGTGAAAAAATTGCTTCAAAAAAAGAAATATGAATCCTACCGAGAAGATTGCAATAGGGGTGTATGAGCGATGATGTTTTACATAACCATGAAACAAAGCATAACTGCCAACAAAAAATGAGACCCCAATCATCGTCCATTCAAAGGCAAGATTGTGAATAATGTTAACCCCAAATAAAGGCAGGCTTGTAAGGACGAGTGGAAGCAATGCACAGTGAACAGCGCAGGCTAAAGAAGTGGCAATCCCAATTATATCCCAGTTAAACTTTGCTTCCATTTCTTACAAAACTGCAAATATAGTATTTTTGCAATGCTGTTGCAAGTTTTAAAATGGTATTTTAGCCAGGCCGGTAACCGGCACTGCTTTTTTGCCTTTAGCTTTGCCTAAAAATTTTGAACTGATGAAAAATAAATGGTTGTTGTATGTTGGCTTTTTTGTGCTGTTGTTTGCCGGTTACCTCATTTTTGTTTTTGCCAAAACGGACATATCAGCTTCCGGCCTCCCCGTTATAAGCGATGTAAAACCTTTTTCGTTTACCGACCAAAATGGCAAAACCATCAGCAACAAGGATGTGGATGGGAAAGTATATGTGGCAGAATACTTTTTTACCAGTTGCAAAAGCATTTGCCCACGTATGAACGCCAATATGCGCAGGGTGTATGATATGTTCAAAGACAATAAAGATTTTATGATTTTGTCGCATAGCTGTATGCCAGAGGTAGACCTTGTGCCTGCGCTGAAAAAGTACGAAGCCAAAATGCTAACAGGGAAATTGATGCAAAAACCTGATGGGTCATACAGGTTTGAAGAAGATGCCGCCGTGCCGGAGCATGTGCCTTCAAACACAAGCTGGGAATTTTTAACCGGTGACAAAATACAATTGTACACAATGGCAAGGCACAGTTATTTAATTGACAACAATAAAAAAGATACATTAAATAATATTGCCGACGAGTTTATACATACGCAGCTTTTTTCGCTGGTTGATAAACAGCAAAGGGTAAGAGGTATTTATGACGGGCTGAAAGAAGATGAACTGCAAAAATTGTTCAAAGACATTAAAGCGCTGCTGAAAGAAACAAGCCAGAACAGAAGCCTGAATTAATTGTTGGACTTGAAAAGAAAAAGATTATGGCTGAGATTGAAAATATTTTAAAAAAAAACCAGCTAAGCGTTACAGATGGAAGGAAAAAAATACTTGAGCTGTTTGTAAACAGCGAGGGCGCTTTGGCACATGCTGATATTGAAGAAAAGACTGGTGAAAGCTTTGACCGTGTTACTGTTTACCGTACGCTGAACACCTTTGTTGAGAAAGGCATTATTCATCATATCCCAACAACAGACAATTCAATCCTTTACGCTCTTTGCAAAGACAATTGCGAAGCTGGCCATCATCACGACAACCATGTGCACTTTATTTGTGATGTATGCAATAAAACTATTTGCCTTGATGAAGTAACTGTTCCTTCTGTACAGTTGCCAAAAGGCTTTAAGCCATCACATGCAGAGATGGTGGTGAATGGCGTATGTGGCGATTGCAAATAATTATTGCACTTTATCCAATTCCACTTTTACAAAATCCATCAACTCTTTTATTACAGCAGGGGAAAAATCAAATTTCAAGCCAGCAGTTTCATATAACTGTGGCAATGCAGCGGTACCGCCAAGCGCTAATGTATTGCAATAATTATCCAATGCTTTTTCAGGGTTTTGCTTGAACTGCATCCACATGCCGATAGCACCCAATTGAGCAATGCCATATTCAATATAATAAAACGGTACTTCAAACAAATGCAACTGTCGTTGCCATGCATTGCTGCGGTAGGTTTCCAATCCACTGTAGTCAACTGTGCCTTCGCTGTATTCGGCTAATATTTCCATCCACTTTGCAGTCCGTTGTTCGTTTGTATGGCCGGGGTTGGCATATAGCCAGTGCTGGAATTTGTCAATAATGGCAATCCATGGGAATAATGTAATTACTCTTTCGAGCTGGTGTTCCTTTGCCCTTCTTAATTCTTCTGCATTATCAAAAAACACATCCCAATGTTCCATGCTGAATAATTCCATTGCCATGCTCGCCACCTCGGCTATTTCCATTGGGTATTCTTTAAAACCGGAGAGTTTTAATGGATGAGCTAAAAAAGAATGCACTGCATGGCCGCCTTCATGCACCATCGTGGTTACATCATGCATTTGCCCGGCTGCATTCATAAAAATAAAAGGAGCGCCGCTTTCAGCTAACGGGCAGTTGTAGCCGCCCGGGGCTTTGCCTTTGCGGCTTTCCAAATCCAAATGTTTTATCTCCTCCATCTTTTTGATGCAATCGCCAAAGAAGGGGCGGAGCTTTGTAAAGCATTCGATTGTTTTTTCAGTGAGGTCTTTTCCCGTTGTGAATGGCGCTAAAGGTTTTACGCCTTCCTGTTCTGCGTCCACATCCCACGGGCGCAAAGTATCAAGCCCCAATTTTTCTTTCTTCTTTTGGTAAATGGCTTTCACCAACGGCAACACATGCAGTTTTACCGCTTCATGAAATGCAAAACATTCTTCCTTGCCATAATCAAACCTTCCCAATTCTTTAAACCGGTAATCTGTATAGCTGCTGAAGCCTGCATTCTTTGCCAGCTCGTTTCTTTTCGCCATCAGCTTATTAAATAAATCATTCAATGGCTCACTGTCCTGCAACCTTCTTTCCTGTATTTTCCTGTATGCTTCTTCTCTTAATTTCCTGTCGGGGTTTTCCAAAAACTTAGCAGCCTGCTGCAATGTATATTCCTGCCCGTTGATGGTAACAGTCATCTTGCTGCTGATAACACCAAACTGTTGCTGCATTACACTCAACTCCGATTGTAAAGGGATGTTTTCTTCCCTGAACAATTCAATGTTTTTTTTAATACTGCGGAGATAAGTAAAATATTCTTTTGCATGCAGCGTATCAACCAAAGGATGATTCACTAATTTTTTATTCAGTAAGTCTGCGTAATGCTGAATGTGCGGCTGTATGGCAGTGCAGAAAAAATTAAATGCTTCTTCTAGCAACGGGTCTGTTGTGTCGCAGGTCATTTTTATTTGCCGCCAACAAGCGTCTTCACTCACCACTGCTTCCAGTTCGCTTAATTGCAGCAACCATTGTTCCAACTCTTCTTTGGTATTGATCTCTCTTTCCTGCAATGATTTGAAGTAAGGCTCAATGCTGGCCCAATCTGCCAAAATAAAATCAGTTGGAACGAAATGGCGTGGGAGTTTTTGAATATCTGCACTATACATGTAGTTCAACAATTAAAAGTCAAAAATCAAAATAGCATTAAGCCATTTTCCTTGGCGCATTTATTTTTTTAGCAGGCGCTTGCTTGGTGCTTACCTGTTTTGGCTCTGCTGTTTTTGCTTTTGGCGATTCCTGAGCAGGCGCATCTTCGCCCGCCCCTTCACTCAATTTGATTTCGATATTATTTGCTTCCAGTTGCGCCAGCCACTTTACCATCTTTTTCATATCGCTGCTGTACACCCTTTCAAAATCCATTGCCGGGTAAACTTTTTGAAAATAAGCTTTCAATGCTTTCGCATCATTTGCATCAGGGCGTTTTTCCTTGCTGTCTTTCATGGCATTTAATACATCAGCCAAGTTTACATTATCGCTTGTTGTATAAATCTCCACGCTTTCGAGGTGAGAAAAGCTATGCTGCCTGCTGCTTACAAATTTTGTTGTCTTGTCTTCCAGCGAACGCACAATGCCGCCATCGGCTTTGGAAGCAATCAGTTCAAACAATCCGCCCAAGCCCGTAATAGATACCAGTTTATTATACTCCATATAAAAAATTTTGTGTTGCAAGATAAAGGGAAAAAGGGATTTATGGCACGCAGAGCCGCAAAGGCCGCAGGGTTGTTTTTAAAATATTTCTGCCTGGAATTACACAAATGGACACGAATTAATGAAAGCCACAGATTGCACTGATAAACGCAGGTTCTTTTTCGTGAAGGTTGGTGTAATTCGTGGCAAGGCTTATCTGTGCCAATCTGTGGCACTTACTCCGCCAATAATTTTTTTATAGCCGCCTCTTCGCCCAGCCAATCAAAGCCTTCCAGTTTTGTCATTACTACTTCCCCTTTTTTATTGATCAAAAAATTGGACGGGAAAGAACGGATTCCCAATTCCCCAAAGCGCTTGGCAGATTTTGCATACACAATATTTTCAGAAGCAAAGCGCTGCCTGAATTTGTTTGCTTTTTCTTCGGCTTCATCAGAAATATACAGCACGGTAAAATTGGGCGAATTGATTTTTGCTGCCAGTTCGTTCAAATCCGGTGTTTCCCTGGCACAACTGCCGCACCATGTTTGATAGCAGCTAACCAATAGCACATGCCCTTTATAGGCTTCAATGCTGGTTGTTTCATTTTTGTCAAGCAATACCAATTGTTCAGATTGAAATTTCATTTTAGGAACCATTGCATAGTGCTTGATTGCTTTATATGCAACATACGCCAGTAATACAACTCCAATTATTGTTGATATGTTTTTCATTTGAATGGGTTTCTGTTGGTGAGGTTTTTGTTTTCGGCTTTATTGAAGCGCTGCAAAAAATGCCGCAGCGTAATATCCGCCAATGCATTTTTTACTTTGATGTAATTGAACACCTGCCTTGGCAATGCGCCTACATTTGCTTTTGCGTCCCTTGCGGTCCTTCCTAATTCCAGTTTATCAAACCCCTTTTCAATCATTTTTTCAATGCCAAGGAAAAGTATGTTGAAATATAGTTTGTATTTGCTGTTGGCTTCATAATCCAAACCAATGAAATGCGTTTCCATTTCTTTCTCATAAAAAATGAATGTGTAAAAGCCAATCATCTTCCCTTCAGCGTACAAAGCATGCAATTCAAAATTGTTTTGCAAATCTTTTTTCAATTCATAAAAATAATTGGCATTTACGGTTCCCAGCTTTACCGTTTGCTTATTAACAACATTCCAGTACAATTGGTTGATGGCAGCGGCATTCGCTTTTATCTCTCCGGCATCTAATTGTTTGCTGTCAACGGGCTCAAAAGCATGGATAATTTTTTTTGCCCGCTGGCGGTAGTTTTTTTGCAGGCTGTTAATGTAATCGCTGAATGAAAGCCATTGCTCCTTTCGGGTTACTTCCATTGTTACATCGCCACTAAAAAATCGGTAGCCGGAAAAGCGGCAGCTTTCTTCAACAAAAACATCATTGCAGTCTTTGATGATGATGCCTGCCGGTTTGCAACGGTTGTTTTGCCGGGTAAAAAGTTTTACTGCATCAAATACCAATTGCTTATGCGAAGGCTCTTTAAAATAAAAACCCTGATAGTTTATCCGGAACAAATGGCCGCAAACCAAAATGGTTAATTGCTTTGGCAAAAAACACTTTATCAGCCTGGCAGTAGTGGCGCTTCCATTGCCAAAATTCAAATGCTTGTGCTGAAAGCGGAATTGCTGTAAGTACAGCAGCCCAATTAATTTGTTACTGGCAAAAACCTGCACATAAAAATTTTCCAAATCATCCACGGCAGCATTTTCAAAAGCCTGCAGGTGGCGGCTTTTTAAATGATGTGCTGCTGGCAAAAAATCATCCCAATGGCTGGCAATCGTGGCAATGTTTTTTGTTATGGTGATGTGGATGTTCAAATGGCAGTTTGTGCAAATATCTGTACAAAAATTTACCCCCAACTTTTATCTGCCATCCGTGTATTCGTACCTTCGCCCCCATGCGTAATTATTTAGACGAACTGAACGAACCCCAGAGAGAAGCGGTTACCCAT
>CAYRRL010000175.1:0-6591 GCA_964426665.1 uncultured Ferruginibacter sp.
ATCGTTAAACTCGGTTGGCTGTGAATATTCGCCTACGTTCAATACTTTCAGCATCAGCACCATGTCTTTGTCAAGCTGGTCAATAGTAAGGTAATTGCTGCCTTCCTGGTTTGATTTCATGCCTGCGGTAAACTTGCTGCTTTCATCTTCGGTGTACCTGTTTACTGCTTCGCCAAACGTAAGTGCGCCTGTTATAAGTTTTGCCCTGATGGAATCCATTTGTAGGAGCGATGCTTTTATTTCAGTTTTAGTAAGCTGGGGTATTTTTAGAATGTGCCTCACTACGGCATCATCGCCTGCACGGTTTACCATTTGAATGATATGGTAGCCAAATTTGCTTTTAAAAGGGTTGGATATTTGCCCTTCTTTCAACGAGAATGCTTTAGCCAAAAAAGTTGGGTCCCATTGCTTTTCGCCCCTGTTAATGTTATACTCCCCGGCCTTGTCTTTGCTGCCCGGGTCATCCGAGTACAAAGCAGCCAATGTTTTCATGTCCCTTTTCCCGCTCTCCAGTTGCGCTTTGAATTCCTTTAATTGATCGATGCTGTATTCCTCTGCATCACGGCTGGCCTTAGGGTATATTACAATTTGCCCTATCTCTACCTCGCTTTCATAAAAAGGCAGGCTGTCTGTTGGTATTTTGTCAAAATAAGCTTTCACTTCATTAGGGGTAATCCGCACTGTTTCCACAATTTTGCTACGCATGACGTTAGCCAGTTTCCTGTCCCTGAAGCCTTCTTTAAAATCTTCTTTTAGCTGGTACAATGAGCGGCCGGCTATTTCTTCCAACTTTTCTTTGGAGCCATACATATTGATGAAACCACGTATCTGGTTATCAATATCTGCTGATATTTCTTCCTCTGAAACAGGTATGGAATCTTTTTCTGCCTGCAATACCAGGGCTTTCACTCCCATAGCCTGTTCCAGCGAAAGGCACCTTGAATTAGGAGGCAATTCAATGCCCTGGCGCTGCATGTCTGCTATCTGGTTGTCAACATCGCTTTTTAAAATGATTTTGTCGCCTACAACAGCAATGATTTTGTCTGCCAGCACTTTTTTGGGCTGTGCATGGGCGTTAAGCAATAAACAGTTGGCAACAAGAAAAGTAAAAATGATTTTCATCAACAAAAATTATCTTTCAAAAATAAGGCAGATGAATTGCGGTGAATCCATCTGCCACGGTTATTTAACAAATGTTTGTTTTGAATAAGGCAGGAGGTGCAAGCGAAAAGGCATAAGCAAAACCTTACACCCTAAACCTTTTACCTTACGCCTTACAAAGTCCTCTTTACTTCTACTTCTTCAAATGCTTCTACAATATCTTTTGGCTCAAGGTTAGCGTAGTTCTTAATGGTAAGGCCGCACTCCATATTTGTTGGGACTTCCTTTACATCGTCTTTGTAGCGTTTCAGGCTTCCCAACTCACCGGTATAAATTACGATGCCGTCACGTACCAAACGAACCCTGTTGTTCCTTGCAATTTTTCCACTGATAACGATACAGCCCGCCACTGTTGCTTTGTCGAATTTGTAAACTTCTTTCACTTCCACATTGGCCAGTATTTTTTCTTCTACTGAAGGTTCAAGCATGCCTTCCATCGCACTCCTAATTTCATCAATTGCGGTATAAATAATCGAGTACAACTTGATTTGTATTGCTTCGTTTTCTGCAAGGCGGGCTGCCTGTATGGTTGGCCTTACGTTAAAGCCGATGATGATGGCATCGGATGCGTTTGCCAACGTAACATCGCTCTCTGTAATAGCGCCTACTGCTTTGTGAATTACCTTCACCACAATTTCCTGTGTGCTTAGTTTCTGCAATGAATCGCTTAATGCTTCCACGGAGCCGTCCACGTCGCCCTTGATAATTACATTCAGTTCTTTAAAGTTGCCAAGCGCCAGCCTTCTTCCGATTTCATCAAGTGTTATATGCTTCCTTGCCCTCATGCCCTGCTCCCTTAATATTTGCCCACGCTGGTAAGCTTTTTCTTTTGCTACCGCTTCGTCATCATATTCTTTAAAAGTTTCACCTGCCTGCGGTGCGCCATTCAGGCCTAATATCAATACTGGTGTTGATGGTGGCGCTGCATCGATACGTTGCTGCCTTTCATTATACATGGCTTTTACTTTTCCGAAATACTGGCCTGATACAATCATATCCCCCTGGTTCAATGTGCCGTTTTGCACCAGCACGGTAGCTACATAGCCACGGCCTTTGTCAAGCGTGGCTTCTATAACGGTGCCGTTTGCTGTTTTTTCAGGGTTGGCTTTCAGTTCAAGGATATCTGCCTCCAGCAAAATTTTTTCCATCAGCAAATCAATATTCAAGCCCTTTTTGGCGCTTATTTCCTGGCTTTGAAATTTACCACCCCAGCTTTCCACCAATATGTTCATCTGGCTGAGCTGTTCATAAATTTTTGTTGGATTGGCGCCGTCTTTATCAATTTTATTGATAGCAAAAATCATAGGCACGCCTGCTGCCTGTGCATGGGAAATAGCTTCTTTTGTTTGGGGCATCACGGCATCGTCTGCAGCCACCACTATCACAGCAATGTCGGTTACTTTAGCGCCACGTGCCCTCATTGCCGTAAAGGCTTCGTGGCCCGGGGTATCTAAAAACGTTATATGCCTTCCGGTGTTAAGCGTTACTTCATAGGCGCCTATATGCTGTGTAATACCGCCTGCCTCGCCTGCAATCACATTGGTATTGCGTATATAATCGAGCAGGGATGTTTTACCGTGGTCTACGTGGCCCATGATAGTAACAATAGGCGCCCTTGGCTTCAGGTCCTCTTCGTTGTCTTCTTCCTCTTCGTCTTCCATATCGGCTGCGTCTTCCACGCCGATAAATTCTACTTCGTAATTGAATTCACTGGCCACCAGTTCAATCACATCTGCTTCGAGGCGCTGGTTAATAGATACCATGATGCCAAGGCTCATGCACTTGCTGATAACATCAGCAAAGCTTACATCCATTAAATTGGCCAGTTCGCTTACAGAAATAAACTCTGTTACCTGTAGCTTGTTGCTTCCAGCTTCTTCGCCTTCCCTTTGCTCGGCTAATTCATCGCGGCGCTGTTTGCGCATTTTAGCCTTGATGCTTTTGCCTTTGCCAGAACCACCTGCAAGCTTTGCCTGCGTTTCTTTTATCTTGTCTTGTATTTCTTTTGCATCAATTTCTTTGTCTTCCCTTCTGCCTGCGCCGCCCCCTTGTGGCCTGTTGCCGCCAAACCTGTTTGGCCCGCCGCCTTGCCTGTTCCTGTCGCCGCCCGGCCTTTGCCTGTTGTCTGGTTGTGCCGGCGTTGGTGGTGCGCCTTTTCTTTCCATTGGTATGCGCTTGCGCTTGCGCTTGTCATCTGCTTCTCTTTTAGGCCTTGTATCGCTGTCAACAGGCAATTCGATTTTCCCTAAAATTTTGGGGCCTTCCAGCCTTTCAGCTTTTATGTTTTCTATTGCTGCAGGGGCATCTGGCTTCGGTTCTTCTGGCGCCGGAGGCTCAGGCGCTTTCGGTTCTTCTGGCGCCGGCTTAGTTTCCTTTTTAGCAATTGTTTTTTTCTCTTCTGTTTTTTTTGCTGTTTTTTTGGGCCTTGTGGAAGAATCAATCGCATCAAGGTCGATTTTTTTAACCACTTTGGGCGCTTCCAGTTCTGGCGCTTCAATTTTTACAATATCAGCAGCCCCATTGCTTTCTGCCGGCTCTGTTTTTTTGTTTTCAACCGCAGGCTCTGCCCATCCAGCATCAGGCGCAGCAACCGGCGCTGGCTTTTCAACTGGCGGGGCTGCTTCTTTCTTTTTAAAAGACAAATCTTCTTCGTCCTTCTTTTTCTTTTGCTCGGCGGGCGCAGCTGCTTTTGTCAGCTCTATTTTTTCTGCATTTTGCTTTGCCACCTTGTCCTGCTGGAATTCCTGCTGCAGGGTACGGTACATGTCTTCCGTAAGCTTGGCTGTCGGCTTCAGGTCATCGCTGCTGAAACCTTTGCCCACCAAAAAATCAATAAGGGTGTCTTTACCAATATTGAATTCTTTGGCCGCAGCCATCAAACGGGGTGTATTTGTTGCTATTTCTGACATTCGTAATCCTTAAAATTTTCTAATGCGCTTTTTTGTCTTTAAATAAATATGGTTTTTCTATAGCAATCGGGTTATTCTTTCTCAAATTCTTCTTTAAGCACCCTTAATACTTCGGCTATGGTTTCTTTTTCCAAGTCTGTCCTGCGTTCCAATTCTTCAGCGCTTAATGCCAGCACAGCCCTTGCTGTATCGCAGCCCACGCCTTTCAAGGTGTCTATTACCCATGGTTCTATTTCATCGCTGAATTCATCAAGGTCAATATCAAATTCGTCTTCTTCGCCCTCATTGTCCCTGTACACATCTATTTCATAACCTGTGAGTTCGCAGGCAAGTTTTATATTTACGCCACGCTTGCCAATTGCCAATGAAACCTGGTCGGGTTTTAAGTAAACGGTTGCATGTTTCTTTTCCTCGTCCATGCCAATACTGGTAATTTTTGCCGGGGTTAAAGAACGCTGTATCAACAACTGCACATTATTGGTGTAGTTGATTACATCAATATTTTCATTCTTCAATTCCCTTACAATACCATGGATACGGCTCCCTTTCATGCCCACGCAGGCGCCCACCGGGTCAATCCTGTCATCAAAGCTTTCCACTGCAATTTTGGCCCTTTCGCCCGGCTCCCTCACAATCTTTCTTACTACAATCAAGCCGTCAAATATTTCAGGCACTTCTATTTCTAATAATTTTTCGAGGAAAAGCGGGCTGGTACGGCTAACAATAATTACCGCCTGGTTGTTTTTCAATTCTACTTTCTTTACAACGCCACGTACATTTTCTCCTTTTTTGAAATAATCAGATGGTATCTGTTCGCTCTTTGGCAAAATCATCTCGTTGCCTTCTTCATCAAGCAGCAACACTTCTTTTTTCCATACCTGGTAAATTTCGCCGCTTACAATTTCGCCAACACGGTCTTCGTATTTTTTAATCAATAAATTTTTCTTCAGGTCGTTGATACGGCTGGCCAGTGTTTGCTTGCCTGCAAGTATAGCCCTGCGGCCAAACTCTTTTTGTATATCCACTTCCTCGTACAGTTCTTCGCCAACAGCGTAGTCAGGCTCTATCTTCACAGCATCGCTGTACTCAATTTCAGTAAGCGTATTATATATATCCCCATCATCTACAATAGTTCGGCGGCGGAAAATCTCCAAATCGCCTTTCTGGTCGTTTACAATTACGTCAAACTGTTCGTCGCTACCATATTTTTTTCGTATCAATGTTTTAAAAACATCTTCCATCACTTTCATCAATGTAGGGCGGTCAATATTCTCCGCTTCTTTAAACTCCTGGAATGAGTCAATCAAATTAATACGTGCCATATAGCTTGCCAGCCTCCCGATAGCTATCGGGACTTTTCCCCGCCGGCAGGGGTTTTTGTTATGTAATTATTAAAAAGATATTAATACAGTTGCCTGTTTTATGTCACTAAAAGCAATCTCCTTTGTATGGGTTACTGCTTTTTTGTTTTTCCCTTCGGTGTATTCTATTGTAATGCTGTTATCATCCACATTTACCAGCTTACCCTCTTTTCTTGAATCATCCTTCAGCAGCACTTCAAGCCTGCGGCCCACATTTTTTTTGTACTGCCGCAGCATTTTCAAAGGCTCGTCCACGCCGGGGCTTGATACTTCCAGCGAAAAATTGCCATCGGGGTACCAGCCTTTTTCTTCAATATTTTTATACAGCGCCCTGTTTATTTTGATGCATTTTTCAATGCTCAGCCCGCTGTCCGCATCAAAATAAATCTTGAAATTATTGGTAGGCTTTATTCGTACCGACACCAAAAAAATATCGCTGTCGCCCTCAATTATTTGCCCAGCCAGTTCTTCAATAGCCTTTATAGCCGTTTGTTGATCCATATTCAAAAAAGAAGGGAACGATTGCCGTTCCCTGCTTCTGTTTCTTTTTGTCCGGTGCAAATGTAGGCAAGTATACATAAAACACCAAATGGAGTATTAAGGATTGCAAAGAACCAAGGTGGCAAAGGGGTTTTTATAAGCGGCAAACATTTTAACAGACACGATTGTAATTGTGCAATACATTTGTGCCATGAATATTTTAAGAATAGCCTTTGAGCTTTTTTTGCTGTACCTGCTGTATAAATTTATTTTTGAATTCCTGGTGCCGGTGGTAAAAACCACCAAACAGGTAAAAAAACAGGTAAACGAAATGAACAGCAGGATGCAGGAGCAAATGCGCCAGCAATCGCAACAGCACAATGCCTATTCGCCCAAGCCCGAAGCTTCTGAAAAGAAAACAAAAAGCGGCGAATACATTGATTTTGAAGAAGTGAAATAATTACAAGCTGATATTCTCAACCCTCTCATCCGGCAGCAGCAGCCTTGTGTGCAAGCCGGCCTTTGCAGCACCTTCAATATTGGCAAGGGCATCATCAATAAATAGAGTTTCCTCTGCGGCAATGCCTGCATTTTCCAACACGTATAAATATGTTTCAGGGTAAGGTTTGCGTTTTTGCAACAAGTGAGAATAATATGCTTTTGTAAATCGGCTGTCAAAA
>CAYRRL010000176.1:0-6535 GCA_964426665.1 uncultured Ferruginibacter sp.
TTCAGTTTCCTTATTTTTTAGCAGCGGCCGGAGCAGCGGCTTTTGCAGCGGCCGGGGCAGCAGCAGCGCCTTTGGCTGGGGCAGCAGCCGGAGCAGTTGTAGCAGCAGCTTCTTCCTGTTTCAACTGGCGGGTCATTGTTACAGACGCTATGGGAATACGGGGCGAGTTCATTATTTCCATATTCTCTGCTTTTACATCCTGTACCCTTACGTTACCGTTCAGTTCAAGGCCGGAAAGATCAAGCTCAATATTTTCCCTCAAATACTTGGGCAATAATTTAACCTTGAGGTTTTTTATTTTAGTTACCAGTTTGCCGCCTGCTTTTACACCAGCAGGAGTGCCTGTAAATTTCAAAGGCAGGGTCACAGTAACTTTTTTGTCATCAACCAACTCAAGAAAATCAACATGGATCAGCTTGTCGCTTACCTTGTCAAATTGCAAGTCTTTCAATACACATTTATGTGTTTTGCCATCCACTTTCACGTCCACTACCATAAAATCTGGTGTGTAAACAATATGCCTGAACGCAGCAGCATCGGCAGTAAAATTAACTTCAGTAGCACCTCCGTAAATTACAGCTGGCACTTTGTCCTCAGAGCGAAGTTGGCGGGTGGCTGCTTTGCCAAATTCGGTCCTGATTTGTCCTTCGATTGTAATTGCTTTCATTATAAAAAATTTTGAGCGGCGAAGGTAGGGGAAAATGGCAAGAGCGCAAAGGGTAAAAGGGCAAGTTGGCAAAAAATGGCAAATTTTCAAGTTTTCCCTTCTGTATTAGTATTTCTCTGGGTTTTTAATCATGTGGCCAGGCATTTTACCAACTTCTTCTGACTGAAAAAATAAATGTTCAAACTTTTCCTTTGAAATATAGCCACAAGCCAATGCAAATTCAAGCCAGCCCGAGATTTCGGAATTTTCCATATCGCAATCTGAAAGCTTAAAAACAAAATGTGCCGGGTATATTTTTTTCCTATACGCTTCCAAAAGACAAATTGTAACACTTCTTGAAGAGCGCCTTATCTGGCCAGTTAGGGAATACTTTTCTTCAGATGGGAAAGACTTTGAAACATCAAAGATTTCCATTGCAAGTTGAAATGACTTTTGGTACACTTTCGTGTCCTTTACATTTGAATATGCCATTTCATCATATTTTGCAGATGAAAGTTGAGATACAATGATTCAGTTTCTTCTTGATAATTTGCGGCTTTGCAAACTTGCTATCCTGACTGCTTGGTTATTTCTTATTCTGCAGGCGGCTTTTGATAAAAAGGCTGTTAATGCTTTTGTTTTCCAGGGCATTGCGTATTGCAATAGCAAATAATTCAGCTGTGGAAACCACCCGAATTTTATCGCAGCCCGGCTTTACCGGGATGGTATCGCAAACAACCAGTTCTTCCAGCACGCTATTTTGAATATTTTCATACGCTTTGCCGCTTAAAACGGGGTGGGTACAAAATGCCCTTACGCTTCTTGCCCCCCTTTCTTTTATCAACCCGGCGCTTTTGGCCAATGTGCCGCCGGTATCGCAGATGTCATCAATTAACACCACATCCCTGTCGGCCACATCGCCTATCAAAACCATACTGGCAATTTCGTTGGCTCTTTTGCGGTGCTTGTCACAAATCACCATTTCACATTCAAAATAAGTGGCTACTTCCCTTATGCGGTTGGCGCTGCCCACATCGGGCGCAGCAAAAGTGAGGTTGCTTAAATTAAGGCTTTCTATGTAAGGTATAAATATGGCAGAAGAGTCCAAATGGTCAACTGGTATATCAAAGTAGCCCTGTATTTGCGGCGCATGCAAATCCATTGTTACTACCCTGTCGGCGCCAGCAGCAGTGAGCATATTGGCTACCAGTTTTGAACCGATCGCCACCCTTGGCCTGTCTTTCCTGTCCTGCCTTGCATATCCATAATAAGGCATTACTGCAATTACTTTGTACGCTGAAGCCCTTTTGGCAGCATCAATCATCAGCAACAGCTCCATCAAGTTGTCTACCGGCGAAAAAGTACTTTGAATCAAAAAAACAAACTGCCCTCTGATACTTTCCTCAAACTCCACCCCTATTTCCCCATCGCTGAAGCGCTGGATTTTTACGTTGCCGAGTTGGGCGCCGAATTTTTTTGCTATGGCTTTTGCCAGGTATTGCGAACCGGTGCCGGAAAATATTTTTGCGTTATGCTCCATGGGAAATTGCAGGTAGTATGGTGTTTTAAAATTTGCTGCGGCAAAACTATCATTTAAAAAATTGATGTTTACATTTATTCCATGGAAAATTTCAACAAACCTTCCAACTCAATAAAAAACTGGGCAGCCGATGACAGGCCCAGGGAAAAACTACTCACCAAAGGCCCTGCTGCATTAAGCGACTCGGAATTAATTGCCATACTTATCAGCAACGGGCACAAAGAAAAATCGGCGGTGGACCTGGCAAAAGATATTTTGAAACTGGGCAGCAACAACCTAAATGAATTGGGCAAATTATCATTGGCATCTTTTCAAAAAATAAAAGGCATTGGCCAGGCAAAGGCAATTACTATTGCTGCAGCGCTGGAGCTTGGCAGGCGGAGGCATGCCGGCCTTCCACTTGAAAAAACAGTTATCAGTACCAGCAAACAAGTAGCTGAGTACTTAAGGGCGATGATAAAGGATTACAGCTATGAGGTGTTTGGCGTAATCTTTTTAAACCAAAGCAATAAAATAAACCACTTTGAAATTATTAGCCGCGGCGGCATAACCGGCACAGTAGCCGACCCAAGAGTGATACTAAAAAAAGCACTCGATACAGAAGCGACCTCCATTATCCTTTGCCACAACCACCCCTCTGGAAGCCTAAAACCAAGCCGTGCCGACGAGGACATTACTGCTAAAATAAAAGAGGCTGCCAGGTATTTAGATATAAAAGTGGCGGACCACCTTATTGTTAGCGAACAGGGCTACTATAGCTTTGCCGACGAGGGGATACTATAGACGCAAAAGTATTAAGCGAAAGCATAAAGGCTACGCCTGTGCTGCCGGGCCGCCAAATGTAAATGGCAATTCCACTTGCTCCATATCCTGTATAGTTCCATTAGCATCTTCAAATTTCTTTACATTGTCAATCATCGCTTTCATAAAGCGCTTGGCATGAAATGGTGTGAGTATAATGCGGCTTTTTACTTTGCTTTTGGGTGTGCCGGGCATTACGTTTACAAAATCTATCACAAACTCTGCATGGCTGTGGGTGATGATGGCCAGGTTGGCATATTCACCTTCTGACACTTCCTCGGATATTTCTATGTTCAGTTGATTGGGCTGCTCTGGTTGGTTTGGTTGATTTGCCATGTGAGTTAATTTTTTAATGAAGGGCAAAGATAAAAAAAAGCGGGCCTCTTATAAGAAGCCCGCTAATCTAATTTTTATTGGAGAGGTTACCTTGGGCGCAGGTAGCGCATAGTTTCAAAAACAAGCCTTGACTGAGCATTATAACCATAATGCAGGTAGAATGTCTTGGTTACGGGGTCGTACCTGCTGTCGGTAAACTGGTCAAACACAACTGTATTATCAGGGTGCCCGCCTATTGTAGTTACTGTATTATCGGGGTTTATTTGATAGCGTGGCACCACCGCAGTAAAGTAAGTTGGCGCAGAATTACAGTTATTGTATGCGTATAAATTTTCACGCCCGCCAAGGTTTCTTCTTAGTGAGTTTGTGCCGTTTGTTATTAATTGTATTTCACGGTACCCGCCATTAGAAGAGTTAGTGAAAAAATCGCCAACAAGGCAAGTATTTGGGTGAACAAAGTTGCCGCTGATAGTATAAACGCCATCCCATTGGTTTTTTAGCCCAATACCAACTACAAATGAACTTTCCAATGTTGCAATTTTGCCACCTTCTGCACTTACAATCCTGAAGCCGAGGCCGTAGCTTTTTGTGAGATCTAATGTGCTTGCATCAGGCACTTTTATTTTAAGCCCCTTTGCAAATTCGCCTGGTTCAAAAACAACAGTATATTGGTTGCCTGAATAAGTAGTAGGCGCCTCGGCAATATAACTGCTAACTGGCAATGGCTCCATATCATCTGCGTCATCATATGCCACAACCGCACCCGGGTCGTTTTCAATTACTACAACCATTCGCTTATTGAGGTCATCATTATTTGACACATCCCTTCGCAACTCTACAGCTTCAAATGACTGTGGTGTAGAAACAAGCTCGATACTTTCCAATTTGAAAGCAGCAGATTTCCCATCAGCTGTATCAGGGAAGCCTTCATAAAATTTCACGATGGGTATGCCGCCTTGGTCGCCAAGTGGTTGCACAATGGGGTTTTTCTTACAACCTACGGCTACTGCAGCAAGCATAGCTATTATAAGACTGCAACCAAAAATATTTTTACTTTTCATTTATTTAGGTTTTATAATTATAGTTAAGGTATTACCTGTCCCACCATACCCTGCCATCCTGAGTATCGCCGGGCGTGGCACCTGCTGGTGTAGGAACGGGTAAAGGTATTTTATCAGCAGCGGCCATTACGTTGCTTCTGTTGCTTGAGTATTCCCCGGTTCCATATACAAGCCTTCTTGGAATTTCCTTTGTTACGTTTGTTGCATCTTGTGCCGGCTCCAGCGCAGGCACACCGCTCTTTCTCCATTCGCACCAACCCTGTATACCATCAGGGTACAGGCCAATATATTTTTGCAAGGCAATTTTGTCCAAGCGTTCTGCCTGGTTAGTTGCATTGCTGAAGTTGACAAGGGGGTTAGTTAAATATGTACCTAAGCCAGTTGATACACCCCATCTTGAAAACGAAGTTTCAATGCCCTTTTCATAAGCTTGCTTAGCTGACAGTGGGTCAACCAAATCATCTACCCATCCTCTTTCTTTAGCCTCAGCTCTTGCAAGATATACCGCCGATGAGTGGATAATATGCAATTCGCTTGTAGCTGAACGGTAGGCATCAGATAAAACTTTTGCATAAGAAGTTGAGTTAGCTGCAAACCATGCGTTCATAAAACTAGCCCTGTTTCTTCCATAAGGTACTCCGTTAGTAGAAGAGCCAAAAGATGCCTGGCGTGGGTCGGCTAATTGATTTAACAAATCAACCATGAACAGGCTTTCGCCCAAATCATTCCTGCTTTCATAAGTGCCAAACCATGGATTTTTATAACCTTCGCCTGGATAAGCCAATTTAAAATTATCATCTTCATTTTCAATAACGCCTGCAGGATGTGCAAGGGCAAGAGTAGCTTGTTCTGCGGCATAGTCGCCCGCATTAGGATATACCTTGCTTAAGCGGACTGCCATCAGCAGCCTCATTGAATTGGCAAATTTTTGCCATTTAGTTAAGTCGCCATTATAAACAATATCGCCTTTTACCTGCTCGCCAGCTACATCAAAGCTATCCACCATCATCTGCAGTTCAGCAATTAAGCCCTTATATATTGCCTCCTGGCTATCGTATTTAGGGGTGAGCGTTTTAAACTTATAAGTAAATGGATCGGCATTTAACGCCTCGGTATAAGGCACATCGCCCCATTGGTCGGTAATATTCCAGAAATAATAGCACTTCAAAATCCTTGCTATAACAATTTGGTTTTGGTTGCTCCCGCTAAGCGAAGCCTGCACAATTGTGTTTGGGTTTTGGTTATGCAAAATGATATTCTGCAAATCGAACATAGCGCCTGAATACAAGCCGCCGAAATCTACAGGCGGCAAGCTGTAAAGCGAAGCGGTTGGGTATTGCGTTTCCGAAAAATACTGGCAAAAGTACCCGGCAGTTGCAGAACTTGCCCTTGTGCCAATGCCCGATAATACATTGGTAAGCAAATTAGCTGTCATAGGCACAGCGCTACCGTTCGGGTTTACATTGGTGTCTCCAAAATCACGAAGCTTGCCGCAGCCAAATAGCAATGGCATCGAAAGCAAAGCGAACAAAAAATATTTAGATATCGATTTCATACTTCTTTTTTTTAATTTTTTAGAACCCAATTTTTAAGTTAACGCCAATAGACCTTGTTCCAGGCAATTGCCCGTCTTCGCCAAACACACTATTTATTTCTGATGGGTCAAAATCGTTTGTTTTGGCAAAAATCAACCAGGGGTTCCTTGCCACAATTGAGAAAGTGGCGTTTTGCATAAACCTGCCAACTTTTAATTTATTAACCGGTATCTTATAACCAAGGCTAAGCTCCCTTAACTTAACGAAAGTTAAATCATAAATAAAGTCGTCAACTAATGCATGAAAGTAATCCTGCGCCCCAACATAATGTGTTACCGGCTTGCCATTCTCATCTACACCGGTAACTTTTACTCCACCGCCGTCTTCTGGCCTGTCTCTGATAGAACGGCCCCTGTCGTTAATAGTAGCTGTTCTGGCCAACAACCCTGAATAAGAACCCCACATATCAGAAAGCGAAAAGAATTTGCCGCCTACCTGATAATCAATATTAACATTAATAACAAAGTTTTTAAACACAGTGAAAGTATTTTGGACGCCGCCGGTATAATCAGGCAAAACAGAGCCAAAGAAAACCAAGTCTTCATTTTTTACAGGA
>CAYRRL010000177.1:0-4509 GCA_964426665.1 uncultured Ferruginibacter sp.
CACTTAGCCCTTTTAAACCAGGATTATTCTTTATCAATAGAGGGAATTCACCAATAGACAGGATAGGGAATGCTTCAAACATGCAATCTGCTATTCCTTCCTTTTCAAACTTTTCAGTAAAGTATTGCTTTGAAAAAGAATGCCCTAGTGGGTAGCCTATTAAGCCAAAAAGTTTCATCAGGATTTATACAAAGGCTTTATCAAGGTACAAACTGAATGTATCGCCACGCAGGCCAATACGCATTGTTTCAAGCGCTATCATTTCTGAAGGCGCAATATTGCCAAGGTTTACATTGCAGCCTATCAATTCAAGAAAATACAATTGCTGTGCTTTTTGCGGCGCTTCCCACAAAATTTTCTCTTCCGGTATCTGCGTTAAAATTTCCTGAACAAGCCCTTCCCTTACTTCGCCGCTGCCACGGTAAATGCCTACATTGCCAGCCTCCCTTGCTTCTGCAATTACATACGATGAGCCGGCTTCAATCTCTGCCCTCATCAGTTCAATCCATTTATACGGCGGTATTATATGCGCCGCATCCTTGCTGCCCACTTCGCTCAATACAATACCATGCCTTGTTAATTTTTCAATATAGCCGCACTTTTCTGCATGTGGTATTGATATAGACCCATCGCTCACTTCCATATATTCAACGCCGTATTCTTTACAAACGCTGATGTAATCCTCAAACTGGTTTCGTATTAAAAAAGCCTCAAACAAAGTGCCGCCAAAATATACGGGCACCCCGAATGACTTATATACTTCTATTTTTTCTCTCAGGTTGGGGGTAACAAACGCTGTACCGAAGCCAAGCTTCACCAAATCAACATAAGGGTGGCTCACACTCATAAAATCTTTTGCCTCTGAAATACTGAGCCCTTTGTCCATTACCATAGTAATGCCGTGCTGCCTTGGTTTTGTGGTTCTTTCTGGAATCTGGTCGAGGTGGAAGTTCATGTCTCTTTTTTAAACCCGGTAATATTTGAGTGGCGCAAAGATAAAGATTGAAGGCTAAATAGGTTTGCAGCCATCATCATTATGCAAACTTGTATAACTCAAATGGATTTGTTCCGCTTGAACCTGGCAATTACATCCACTATCATTTGGTGCTGCAGGATGGAGGGGTTCAAATCAATTAATTTTTTTATGAGTTTAGGGTTTTTCTCCATGCCCATTTCCAATTGCACTACTGCTTCCTTGCTTTTGCCAAGCGCCAGTAAAAATGCAGACTTATAAAAAAGAAAGATTGGTTTTTTCCCTGTCATCTCAAGGGCATGGCTTGCATACTCCGCGCCCTCTTCGTAGCAATTTGTATTGTACAGGCATTTTAGTAATTCGAGCCAGCCATAAATATTTTTTGGCTTGGTGCGTACCACATTGCCAAAATATTGCACAGCACTTTCAATATTGCCCATCTCCATATGGCATTGGCCCATTGCTAAATTATACTCCGGCTGGTTGCGGTATGTACGCATCGCTGTTTCCAGGTTTTTAATGGCGCTTTCCCAAATGCCTTCGTTCATATAGGTAACTGCAATTTTAAAAAACAACTGGCTGTTGTCCTGGTTAAGGTGCGATGCTTTTCTGTAGTTAAACCTTGCCTGTGCATAATTATGCAGCTTATCATAGCAATGGCCAATAGCTTCGTAAATAACATCCTCTGGCCGTGACAGTTCCAATACTTTTTGCAGTGTTTCAATTGCATCTTTGTACCTGCGGAGCCGTAAATATGCATCGCCCATATTGCGCCATGCGTAGTCAAATTTCTCATCAATTGCCACAGCATATTGATATGCGTCAATTGCTTTTTCATACAATTTTATGCCCTGGTATGCAGCAGCAAGGTTAAACCATGCCAACTCATTATAAGGATAGTGGTCAATAATGTGTTGGTGAAGCTTAATGCCCTCTTCATTGCGGCCTGTAAAATCTGTCCAAAAACAAATTTTATGCAGTGCTTCTTCGTTGTTTGGGTCAATGTCAAGTATTAATTTAAGGCAATCAAATACTTTGTCGAAGTTTTCATAATCGTCGTACACATCAGCAAGGTCAAAAAGCAGTTCCAGCTTTTCATCGCCCTCAAAATGCGCCAGTGCGGCTTCCAGCACGGCTGCTGCTTTTTCCTGTTTGTCAAGCGCCAGGTACGCATCTGTTTTTAGAATGTACAAGTCAATATCGCCAGTATCCAGCAGTTCGGCCTGTTGCAGGCATCTTAGCGCTTCTTTGTAACGCTTTGAAGCAATCAGCAAATCGCCACGTGTAAGCAGCAAAGATGAGGAGTATGGGTATCTTTCCAACGCAAAACCGCTTGCTTCAAGCGCTTTTGGCAGTTCCTCCTTTTCGTCAAAATAATCAATGATTTTTTCAAAGGCCTCTTCCTCAAGGAAAGAATGGGGTTTCCCGGACCGTAGGTTTTCGTATTGGTGGAGTAATTCCTGTATTTCCTCCCTGTTTTGGCGGTAATTGTAACTGCTCATTTGCTGAAGGTTTTGGAAAATTACGGGATTTTAATATATAAATCCATTTACTGTAACTTTTCTTTGCACTATTCGTTAAGAATATGTAAAATAGTTTATGAGTGGCGGGTTATTTAACAAAAACTTGTTTAGTTTTACCCAAATATCAAATAAATGGAAAGGTTCATCAAAAAGGCGGCAATAATCCTGGCACTTGTCAGTGTTACGACTGTTGTATTTGCTGACAGGGGAACAGGGAAAAGAAGCACTAAAGCAAGGACCACATTGAATATCAATCCGTCCTCTGCTTCATTAAAAGCATCTATTTTAGCTAATATTAAAAACGGTATTTCTTATAAAGGAAGCTTCTTTGCTACCCGCCAATCAACAAGTTCCCCGGAGGCATTCAGCAAAACGATGATGACATACCAAAAAGGCAATACCACTTATATTATACCTTACAAAAACAGGGTTGCACAGGCTGATATAAAGCAGGGCTACACCGGCGTTAAGCTTGTTATCAGGCCAAACAAATAAATTTATCAGCAATAGCCAATAATTAACCAACCTGGCAGCTACCGTAATTATTTAACACATCTGCTTATTTAGATGGACAAAATCAGAGTAATACTATTTTTCTCGTTGCTGGCTATTTTATCCGGATGCAAAAAAGACAAACAATCACTACCTGCCTATACTATTTCTGGCCAGTTATTAGAAAGCAGCAGCAACCCGGTGCCTGTAACCGGTTATCGTTTGGCATCATCCCAAAAATCAATAAACTCAATTGGTGGGCTTGATTATTACAGCCATAGCGCTATTACCAATACTGAAGGCAGGTTTAATATTGCTTACACCCCTGAGGCGAACACCATGTTTAACAGCGGCAGCATCAATTGGAATGATATTGAAATTTACGGTTCTTCATTTGAGGCAACGTGGAGGAGTGTAAGGGCAAACATTGACACTAACCTCAATACAATTTATTTATACAAAAAAATTGACAGGCTGGTAAGAAAAGTTCAGTTTAATATTCCTCTTAACAGCGGAGAGGTGTTGCATATCAAAAATTATGATTGGCATTTGGAAGAAAATTATAAAACATTGGCCGGGCCAGTGCTTTCAGGCACATTAATTACACTTGATACAATTACAGGTTTTAAGGTTTCCAAATTTAACCTTGCAACGCAGGGCTACTTTATTAGCGGGGCTTTGTACACCAGCTCCAATAGCGCTTTCCCTTCATTTGATTTGCCTGCCGGCGATGAATCATTAAGGGAAATTGTTCTTGTTTACGAATAAGTTCATTCATCCAGGAAATAAGTATCAACAAAAATAAACCCCGGCATCTGCCGGGGTTTTTAATATAAATAGCTTTTTTTATTGTTTATTGCCCAGTTTGTTTTCATCATAGGTAATAACCCGGTAACCTGCTTTTGGCAAATCGAATTTTGCCTGCGGCACGGCAACCTGGTCAATTTTTTCAATCGTATAAGTAAATTTCATTTTGCCATTATCCACTTCATATTGCAATGGCAGCCCGTTCAGGTTTTTAAACAAAGGGTCGTATTCTTTATTTTGAACAATCAAGTCGCTTGTATAAAAAACGGTAAGCACCGAGCCATCGTTTAGTTTGGCTGCAGCTTTTGTGCACCCATAATTAAGTATCTCCTTCTTTTCAGCCTGCGCTGTAAAAACAACACCTTCAGATTTTTTGTTTTTTTCCTGCCAATTTTCTTTTGTCAGGGTTATCATCAGTTTCTGGCCGCTGTATTCTTTAAGTATTGCGGTTGTGCCGGATTTTGCATCATGAATTGTTTTTTCGCTTCCGAGGTTACTGGACATATCAGTTCGGCTTACAAGCCCCTTCAGGTAAATAGTCAATAAAGCGCTGGAAGCTGCGCCTCCCTGGCTTTGAATAGCAATATTGTATGTTAATGTGCCGTCTGAAATGGCTTTTTGGGAAAATGCTGCAGGCAATACTGCGTACAGCATAAAAAAAACAACCGTCAGTTTCTTTTTCATTTTACAGAGTTTGCATCTAATAATAAAACC
>CAYRRL010000177.1:4519-6519 GCA_964426665.1 uncultured Ferruginibacter sp.
GCCAAACTGCATCGCAAACACAGTTCGCATTTTAACAAATCATTTCTTTCCCTGTTGGGTTTTTGCTTTTGCTTCCTGCGCTTTTTTCTGTGCCTCCTGCATGGCTGCCAGCCGTTCCTGCAGCTTGCTCTGCTTCACGGGCTTCTTTTTGTTTTCCTCAATTTGCGCCAGTATTTTTTCGTGGTTAATGATATATTTCTGTATTACAATTTGCAATATCAGTGTAATAGTGTTGGATACTGTATAATACCAGGTAAGTGCCGAAGGCAAATTATTAAATACGCCAAGCAACAATACAGGGAAAATATATGGCATGTATTTCATCACAGGGTTTGAATTGTCCTGCATGTTGCTCATGCTGTATATCGAAATCAATAAACTGGTAAGTGTCGCAGTGATGGTAAACAAACTTATGTGGTCGCCATACAAAGAATCAATTACAGGTATGTGGCCAAAAGTGTAAATAGAATCATACGCTGCCAAATCTTTTGCCCATAAAAAGCTTTGCCCACGCAAAGAAATATTTGACTGGAAAAAATAATACAACGACATAAAAATTGGTATCTGCAGCAAAGCCGGGAGGCACCCGCCCAATGGGCTCACTCCTGCTGAGCGCCAAAGCTTCATCTGCTCCATACTAAAAGCCTGTTGGTCAAGCTGGCCTGTTTTGTCAGTAAACTTTGCCTTTAAAGCATCCACCTCTGGCTTCAGCGCTTTCATTTTGGCACCGCTCAAATAGCTTTTATAAAGTATTGGCGACGTAAGCAAACGGATAAACAAAGTAAGCAGCAAAATAACAATTCCCATACTGGCCACATGCTGGCGTAGGAAATCAAACACTGGAAGCAGTATATGCCTGTTGATGTATTTTACAAAAGCAAAAGGGCCGCTTCCATAAGGCACTATCTGCTGCATTCCATTATTGTATTCTTTCAAAATGCTGTAATCGCTGGGGCCATAATAAAGCTGCAAAGGGATTGCGCCAGTAGCAGGCACATCAACTATGAGGTTAGAAGTAGTTTGTGCCAGTAAGTGTGTTGATGTGTCTGGCACAACCCATTTTATTTCTGCTGTTTTAAACTTGTTTTTGCTTATAAGTGCCGAGATAAAGAATTGCTGCTTGACAGCCACCCAATCAACCGGCTCTTCAAATTTCATTTCATTGGCTGATAGCCCAAGGTGCTCAAAATCAAATTTGCCCCCTTTTAGATAGCTTATTTCTGTTTGCTGTTTTTCAAAAGTTATATTCTTTTCAACCTGCTTGGTTTCAGTTTGCCAATGCAGGCCAATTGAATTGCCTGTTACGGATTTTGCTGCTCCTGAAATTGAAAAGTCAATTAAATAACCTTCGGGCTTTATTGTAAACTGATGAATAATCTGCTTGCCGGTTGAATCGTTAAGCGAAAACGAAACCTACTGGCTTTTGTCGGCATTGGTGGCAACGGTTGCCGGCGCAAATACTAATTCTGAGGTGCTTATTTTTTTATTGTCGCCTGTAAGTATATCGTAGCCAATGTTGTTGAAATCGCCGTTTTGCAGCACTACCGGAGACCCATCAAAGCGCTTGTACTTCTTCAGCTCTATTGTTTTAGGCTGTGCGCCCTTGTTAGTAAAAATTATTTTCAATGCTTCATTTTCCACAGTTGTTACAACTTCCTGCTGGTTGATGTTGTTTTGATAAGCCCCGGCAGATTGCATCTTATGGCTGTTGGCTGCATTTAATGAGTCCCTCAATGCTGTTGCGCTGTCAGGTTTATTCAGGTTAGCAAGCGAATCTGCCGTTTTTTTATGCTGTGCATCAATCAATTGCTGCTCCCTTTGCCCACGGCTGTTAAAATAAAACATGCCCATCATCAATAAACCAATCAGCACAAACCCAATCACAGTATTTCTATCCATTCCCATATTTAAAATTTAAGTGGCCAAAGGTAACTAAACTTTGCAGTTAACCATTTGCCATTTGTATGAATAAAAATGCCCCCCAACAAACGGGAGGCATT
>CAYRRL010000178.1:0-6516 GCA_964426665.1 uncultured Ferruginibacter sp.
GTTTCTAATGCCTGCATGGTTTAAGTAATGGCTTACTATAATGGTGCTTAGCAATTCGCCGCAACAAACTATCTGGTCGTAGTAATAATCATAATCCCTTACAGGCTTGTCATGCAGCAGCCATTCCACTTCTGTAAAAATATCATTGAACTGGTTGATGGTTTCGCCCGTTAATTGTTTGGCTACTGTATGATGTTCTTCTTTTAATTCTTTAAACAGAGCCAATGCTCCTTCTTTGTTGCCCTTAAAAAATTCCTCTGCCACTTTTTCCAACGCATTTGTCACTTTGCCCATGGCAGAAATAATGATAAGCAGTTTTTCGCCTTTAAAAGACCGGATAATTTTTGAAACATTCTCTATCCTTTCTGTACTGTTGATGCTGGCGCCGCCAAATTTGAAAACCTTCATAAAGCCAATTTGATGATTTGTCCCGATAGCTATCAGGATGAAAATTTGTTGAACCTGTTCAAACTGTACAAATGTAGTAAGGCAATTCATATTGTAAGTGCAATGATGATATTTTTTGACAAGCCAATCCTGTTATTGTGCAAACGATACCACTGTTTTTTTTGCCAAATACATTTTGATGCTGTTATTTCGATAAAACTGCACTAATGAATAATCCTTATTTTTGGATGGCCAGTAATTTTATACAAACACCTAAACGATTGCCATTATGAGCCTGATTAACCGCAGGGTACAAACCCTTGACGAATTTACCATCCAGCAAATGAGGGACTTTCCGAATGCCACCGGCGAGCTTTCCGGCCTGTTACGGGACGTGGGCCTTGCTGCCAAGCGTGTGAATGTGGAAGTGAACAAAGCAGGCCTTGTTGACATTTTGGGCGATGCAGGCACAGTGAATGTGCAGGGCGAAGAAGTAAAAAAATTAGACGTGTATGCCAATGATCAATTCATGGGCGTGCTGCGGCATGGCATAAGTTGCGCTGGCATCGGCAGCGAAGAACTGGATGATGTGGTGATATTTGACGATGAGATAAGCAACAACAGCAAATATGTTTGCCTGTTCGACCCCTTGGATGGCAGTGCCAATATTGATGTGAATGTTTCTATCGGCACCATATTTAGTGTGTACAGGCGTGTGTCGCCGTTAGGCTCGCCTGCTACAAAAGAAGACTTTTTGCAACCCGGAATAAACCAAGTTGCAGCAGGTTATGTCATTTACGGTTCGTCCACCATTTTGGTGTATGCTACCAGAAGGGGCGTTAATGGTTTTACATTAGACCCATCTATTGGAGAATGGACATTAAGCCATCCAAATATTACCTGCCCGCCAACAGGCAAAATATTTTCAGTGAACCACGGCAACTTTTTTAAGTATGAAGAAGGCGTTAGGAAATACATCAACGTTTGCCAGATGAAAGACAAGGCAAGCGGCGGGCCATATACACAGCGTTACATTGGCAGCATGGTAAGCGATGTACACAGGAACCTTATCAAAGGCGGCATATTTATGTACCCCAATACTACAGATAAGCCCGGTGGCAAATTACGATTGATGTATGAATGCAACCCCTTTGCTTTTATTGTAGAAGTGGCAGGAGGCCTTGCAACAGATGGCCACAGAAGAGTATTGGATATTCAACCAACAGGCATCCACCAGCGCACGCCTTTTTTTGTGGGCAGCAAAAAGATGATGGAGGAATTGCAGGAGTATTACCCGGCGAAATGAGAAATGAAAATTTCAATTATCAATTTCGAACCAAGATATGCTGCTGATTTTAAACGGCTGAATATAGAATGGCTTGACAAATATGAATTAACAGAGCCTGCCGATATTTCTATGCTGGAAAATTACCAAAGCGAAATTTTAGATACAGGAGGCGCAATCTATTTAGCTAAAGCAGGGGATGAAATTATTGGCTCTGCTGCATTGATACAGGAAAAGCCGGGGGAATACGAACTGGCAAAAATGGCAGTAACAGCAGTTTGGCAGGGCAAAGGCATCAGTAAATTATTAATTGAAAAATGCCTTGGCAAAGCAAAGGAATTAAACGCATCAAAAGTATTTTTGGTAAGCAACAGCAAACTAAGCACAGCGGTTTCTCTGTATGAAAAATATGGGTTTAAGCATGTGCCCGTAATTGATAACCATTACAGCAATGCAGATATAAGGATGGAATTAGCTTTTTAAGCTTTTATTTTAAACAAAACAGAATAGAATTTTAACGCTTCCTCAAATATTTCTCCTTTTTTTAATAAGCCTTACAGGGTTAATTTAATTACCTTGCAGCACTTCTATAAGAGGCAGCAAACATGCAGGCGATGCAAAACACAATTATCTCTGTAAAAGGATTAAAGAAAACCTACGGCACATTCGAAGCAGTAAAAGGCATTTCGTTTGATGTGTACGAAGGCGAAATATTTGGTTTGCTTGGGCCCAACGGCGCAGGCAAATCAACCACACTGGAGATTATTGAAACACTCCGCCAAAAAACAAGCGGCACCGTGGTAGTGGATGGGCTTAATCTTGATAACAGCGCAGAGAACATCAAAAAAATTATAGGCGTGCAGTTGCAAACATCAGGTTATTACCCCGGGCTTAATTTGATGGAATTGATACAATTGTTTAGCGGCTTGTACAACCAGCCCGTGAACGGAAAAGAATTATTGCAGTTGGTGAACCTTGAAGACAAAGCAAAAAACAAATTCAAAGAATTGAGTGGTGGGCAAAAGCAGCGGTTTTCTATTGCCACTACTTTAATAAACAGGCCGAAAATCATTTTTCTTGACGAACCAACAACAGGCCTTGACCCACAGGCAAGGCGAAACCTTTGGGATTTGATAAGGGATATCAGGAGCAAGGGCACCACGGTAATCATCACTACGCATTATATGGACGAGGCCGAGCAATTATGCGACAGGATTGCCATTATGGACGAGGGAAAAATAATTGCCTTAGCTTCGCCGGACAAAATGATTGACGACCTGGTGGCTACTGGCTTTGAAAGGCCAAAGCAGGTGAAGGCAGCCAATCTTGAGGATGTGTTTATACACCTTACGGGAAAAGATATAAGAGAGGAGTAGAGAAATAAAAAATAAGAAAGTGAAGCAAACAAATAACAATTAACAAATAACAAAAAACAATGAAACAATTTTTTTTAGTTGTGGGAGTGTCGTTAATGGCGTTGAGTGCCGGTGCCCAAAAAAAGAAAGCTGTAAAAGCAGAGGCCGACAGTACAAAAAAAGCAGGGGCTGCTTTTCTTAAATCGCCTTTGGATTCTTTTAGCTATGCTTTGGGAATGAACATTGCCAACAGCCTGAAAGCGCAAAGCATAGAAAACGTGAATGCGGCAGCTATGCAAAAAGCAATGGATGATATTTTTAAAAAGAAAACTTTGCTGTTGACAGACATGCAGGCCAACAGTGTGATACAAACAACACTGCAGGCTAATGTTGCAAAAAAATCCGGGGCGGAAAAAGAAAAAGGCATTCAATATTGCCAGGAAAATAAAAAGAAAGCTGGCGTAACCGAATTGCCAAACGGGCTGCAGTACGAAGTATTGAAAAGCGGTGACCAAAGCTCTCCCATGCCGCAACTGCAGGACACCGTGGTGGCGCATTATGCAGGCACACTGATTGACGGCAAAGAATTTGACAACTCATACAAAAGAGGCGAGCCATTAACCATCCCTGTTGCCGGCGTGATACGTGGGTGGACAGAGATTTTGCAAAAGATGCATATTGGCGACAAATGGAAAGTGGTAATACCAAGCGAACTTGGCTACGGCGACAGGGGCGCAGGGCAGGACATTCCCGGCGGCGCTACACTGGTATTTGAAATGGAGTTGCTGGGCATAAAGCCAGCAGGCGTGCCGCAGCCAGATATGCCGGTTGCACCTGCAGAGGCGCCAAAGGAAGAAAAGAAAAACTAGGTTTGTTTAAATAACATTCACTGAATAATCAGTAATTATTAATGAATAATTATTGATTATTCTTTTTTAATGCCACACTAAACTTACAGCCATGGAAGATTTACGCTACCCAATTGGCAAATATGAGCCACAGCCATTTTCAGAAGAACAATTAAGGGAATGGTTGATCGATATTCAATTTTTGCCGCAGCATTTGGAAAATGCAGTGTTGAATTTAGACGAACAACAACTGGATACCCCTTACCGCCCCGAAGGATGGACAGTGAGGCAGGTAGTGCACCATGTGGCCGACAGCCATGCCAATGCTTATATACGTTTTAAGCTTGGCCTTACGGAAGATAACCCAACAATAAAACCTTATAATGAAGAAGCATGGGCCAACTTGCAGGATACTGCTGTTATCCCCATCAATGTGTCGCTTACATTGCTTCATGCGTTGCACACGAGGTGGCTGGAAGTATTAAAAAATATCAGCGGGCAACAATGGGAGCGTACCGTAGTGCACCCACAGCATGGGAAACAAATGACGCTTTGGTATTTGCTGGGCATGTATGCCTGGCATGGCAGGCACCACACAGCGCATATCACAAGGTTGAGGGAAAGAATGAAATGGGGATTATAGTTTTGTAAAATGGATATTTAAGTGAAAGAGCCAATTCAATTTATTGAATTGGCTCTTTCAGTATCAAAATAACAAATTTGTTTTAATGCAAAACTGTAAGCGTTACGCCCGGGCTCACGGTAAGGCTTGCCCCGGGTGCTATTGTAAGCGACCGGATAGTAGTATTTGTATTCAATACAACTGTGCCGCTTTTGATAACCACATCTGTATTAGCATCAGGCACTGAGCCGCAATTACCCCAGTTGCCATAATAGTCCCAATCATTGCTGACGGAACCTGTCCATGATAATTGAAACTGTATGCGGAACAGATCGTAGCTGCATTTGAACTGGTAGCCAGTCCACGAAGAAGGGATATTGATAAGCTGCAATATTTGCGAAGTAGTGCCGCTGAAATTAGCATTGTCAGAAATAGCTACAAAACCGCTTCCGTCATTCATGTACCATTGGTAAGGGCCTGCATAATTACAGGTAAGTGTTGCATTGCCGGCCGGTGGGCATATGTTTACCGGCACATAAATGGAGTTACTGCTAAGTGTAAGCCCGGATACAATACTATTGGTAACTTCTGCGTAGTAATAACCGCTTGCAGAAGTAACTAATAAAGAATCGCCGGTAACAACCCTGAAAATTGCGCCATTCCTGTACCATTTGTATGTATTGTTAGCCAATGTGCCGCCTGCATTCACAGATAGCCTGATGTTGTTATACCGTATTGAAATGTTTGGCTGTGGCGTGACAGTGAGGCGGACACCAAAATGCTGTTTAAGAGGTTCTAATCCATCAAAAGTAAATTTATTGGATGAGAGATCTACACTGGCTGTAGCCGGCACGTTATTCATTGATGGTACCGGGGCCGAAAGTGAACAGCCGCTCAAAGTAAGGGTTTGCAACTGTGAAAGATTGTCAATGCTTGCAGGAATACTTCCTCCAATATTGGAGCAGGATAGTTTAAGCGTTTGCAATTGTGAAAGATTACCAAGGCTTGCAGGTATGCCCCCTGTAATATTGTTGCCTGATATGATAAGCGTTTGTAGTTGCGGAAGATTGCCAATGCTTGCAGGTACCCCCCCTGTGAGATTAGAGCCGGTTATGCTAAGGCTCTTCAATGTTGAAATGTTACCAATGCTTTCAGGTATGCTTCCAGCAAAATAAATCGAATTAAGGGACAAGGTTTTTAAGGCAGGGCAGCTACCCAATGCAGAAGGTATGGAGCCTGTGATATAGCGGCTAAGGTCTAAATAAGATAATTTTGAGAGAGAACTGAAGGCAGCAGGGATTTCAGTTGGTGTTTGATTTATGCTCGTAGCGAGTACTAGTGTATCAAGATCAGGAAAAGCAGTGATATTTTCAAAAAAAGGGTTAACACCATACCATTCACCGTTCACCCAAAAGGTGCTGAGTTTATGGCAATTGGTAATGCTTGATGGTATTTCCCCTATTAAATTATTAAAATTGCCCTGGCGGCTTCCACCCGAAACATTCAGTAAACGCAGTTCTGTGCAGTTGCCAATGCTGGCTGGTATGGTGCCGTTCAACTCGTTTCCAGAAAGGTTTAGAGATTTAAGTGTGGTACAGTTGCCAATGGTTGTAGGGATACCGCCGGCCATAGAAAAATTGCTCTTAAATTCCACCACTTCAAGTTTTGGGCAGTTGAATATGGCACCGGGAATAGAGCTGAAACTGTTATAACTTAAATCAAGCTTCTCCAGATTGACAAGATTGCTTATTTCAGCAGGGATATCGCCCCCTAACTCTGAGCCAAAGGGGGAAAAGGTACTGCTAAGTGAGATGGATTTTAGGCTTGTGATTGAAAAAAGCGGCGCCAGGGATATAGCGGCGTAATCCCAGGAAACCCCGCTAACAGTTAGTTCTTCCAGGGAATCAAGGTTGCCAAATGAAGCTGGAAAACTAAAAACAGCCCAAGTGCACCCCATCGAACGGCATGGCATTACAGTTAATTTTTTTAATGCGCTAAGGTTACTTATTGTAGAGGGTA
>CAYRRL010000179.1:0-6512 GCA_964426665.1 uncultured Ferruginibacter sp.
ATTCATCTGCAAATTGGGGCGAAGTGGTTCAGATTATGAAAGTAGCAAGGAGGCTGGGGGCTTCCACTTCGGCCACTGTTACAGGGACTGAGTAGCTTTTACCATTCTTTCCTTTCCATTAATATCTTTCTTTATTTCCACTGTTTTAAATTGAGTAGAAAAAACCGTAGCTGTTTCTTTTGCATAATCCTCATGAGTTTCCACATAAATTTTCCCATTCCTTTTCAAGTGTGTTTTTGCGAATGAATTGATTGTTTCATAGAAAACCAGCGGGTTATTGTCTGGTACAAACAAAGCAGTATGGGGCTCATATGCAGTAACATTCCTGTCAAGCTTTTCTTTTTCATTTAGCGGGATGTATGGCGGGTTGCTTACGATAATATCAAACAAAGGCAATTGGCCCCATTCTTTTTTATTTAAAAAATCAAATTGCAGAAAACTGATAGCCGTATTATTAGCTGCGGCATTGCGTCTTGCCATTGCTAAAGCATCTTCGCTTATATCAATAGAAACAACATCAGCATAAGGCAAATTTTTTTTCAAAGCAACAGGTATGCAACCACTGCCGCTGCCAATATCAAGAATAGAAATTCCCCCTTTCTGCATTGCATTGCCATCAATTGCCCATTTTACCAGTTCCTCTGTTTCAGGCCTTGGTATCAGCACATGTTCATTTACGGCAAACTTCAAATTGTAAAACCAGGCTTCGCCGGTAATATGCTGCACTGGCTTATGTTCAAGCAACTCTCTCAATGCTTCATTTAACATTTTCTCTTCCGCCTCATTTAACATTTTTTCAGGCGATTTCATTATGCCCATTCTTGAAATACCGGCTTTATTTTCAAAAACCAAAGCTGCGATTTCAGCAGCTTCTTCTAAGCTGTATATGCTCTGCAATTGTTGCAGGTAATGCCGGTAATATTGATTCCAATCCATCCGGGCAAACATAGTTTATTTTCCAATCCTTACTTTTGAACGGTTGAGCACACATAATATATATATGCACAGGTGCCTGCAACTGGCAGTGCTTGGCGCAGGCAATACAGCGCCGAACCCAATGGTGGGTGCAGTGCTGGTGCATGGCGGTGCTGTTATCGGCGAGGGCTACCATCAAAAGTATGGCGAAGCCCATGCCGAAGTGAACTGCATCAATAATGTTGCAGAAGAAAACAAGCATTTAATCAGCCAAAGCACATTATATGTTTCGCTTGAGCCATGCGCCCATTTTGGCAAAACACCGCCTTGCGCTGATTTGATTATACATAATAAAATCCCAAGGGTAGTTATCGGGTGCAGGGACAGCTATAAAGAAGTAAATGGCCAGGGCATCGCCAAGCTAAGTGCAGCAGGCATAGAAGTTATTGATGGGGTTTTAGAAAATGAAGCAAGGGAAATAAACAAGCGTTTTTTTACATTCCACGAAAAACAAAGGCCTTACATAATATTAAAGTGGGCGCAAAGCAACAACCATAAAATTGCCAGAGCAGGTTTTTCAAGGGTAACAATAAGCAATGAATATACAAACAGGCTGGTACATAAATGGCGAAGCAACGAGGCTGGAATTATGATTGGCACTAACACGGCGCTGCATGATAACCCGTTGCTTACTAACAGGCTTTGGAATGGCAATAGCCCGGTGAGGATAGTAATTGACAAAGATTTGCGGGTGCCTTTATCGCATCATTTGCTTAGCGATGGGAATAAAACCATCATTTTTAACTCCATAAAAGACGAAAATGCCGGCCCGGTTGCTTACAGGAAGATAGGGGGCAGCCATTTATTTCTGCACCATGTGCTGCAGCATTTGCACCAAATGAAAATAGAGAGCGTTTTGGTGGAAGGCGGGGCTAAATTGCTGCAATCTTTTGTTGACAGCAATACTTGGGATGAGGCAAGGGTAATTACAAACCGGGATTTGTCAATAGAAGATGGTATTGCAGCGCCGGGGTTAAACAACAGTTTGCTGGCAAAACAAGAAGCTGTATTCAGCGACACCATATATTATTATAATAACAAATCGAATAATGGGCAATAGCGGGCTTGCAGCAGAAAAGTCATTTTACAATACGGTAGATAAACCCGGCCTGGCAGAGTTTAAGGACCGGGGCAGCAAATTTATTGCCTATGTGTTCCCTGCCGGTTCAGCAGACGATTTCAAAAAGCATTTACTTGAATTAAAGAAAGCCCACCCCAAGGCTGTGCACCATTGCTTCGCATACCGGATTGGGTTTGATGGGAATAATTTCAGGGCAAGCGATGATGGGGAGCCGGCAGGCACAGCAGGCAGGCCGATACTTGGGCAAATTGACAGCAAGCAAATTACTAATGTGGCCGTGATAGTGGTGCGTTATTTTGGTGGCACTTTATTGGGTGTGCCGGGGCTGATTAACGCATACAAAACAGCCACAGCGCTGGCATTGCAAGTAACTCCAGTTGTTCAAAAACAAATTGAAGTGCACTACCGGCTGCAGTTTGACTATACCCGTATGAACGAAGTGATGATGGTGCTGAAACAATACAATTGCACTGTTATAAGCCAGGAAACCCAGTTGTTTTGCTCCATTGAAGCAGGGGTCCCTTTCAACCGGGTTCAGGAAGTGCTGTATAAAATAAAAGAAATACCCGGGGCAGATATTATAAAATTATAATGCCATCTAAAATGAACGCCCCTTTTTTCGCCCCATTGAATTTTTTTCAAAATTTTATCCTACTTTTAAACGCCCAATACAATAACAGCTTATTTTAATACCAAACAAGATTATGAGGAAATCTTTACTTTCTCTTCTGGTGTTTATGTCCGTATGTAAACTATCAGAAGCACAACAGCTTCACTTCACTTCTATTTTTCAGCAACACAACACTATGTACAACCCGGCTGCTGCTGGTTTTACGGGGCATGGCGTTGTAGGTGTTACTTATCGCACAATGTGGTCTGCCTTTTCCGGCAACCCCCGCACATTTATGGTGTATGGGGATGGATACTGGGCAAAAAAGAGTTCAGGCTTTGCGGCTTATTTATACAAAGATGTAACAGGCCCCACCAGCCGTACAGGCGTTCAGGCAGCTTATTCTTACCATGTAAAAACAGGAGCTAAGTCAAAGCTTGGCCTTGGTTTAGAGCTCAGGGGCTTGCAATATGCACTGGATAAATCTAAATTAACAGATGCTTTAGGCAGCGATCTGGTGCTGGCAGGCAACAACACTTCATTTAAATTGGATGCAGGCGCAGGTGTTTATTTTTCGGATGGCAAATTCAGCGCAGGCGCTGCTGTTAGCCAACTGATACAATCAAAGCTTGCCTTTAATGATGTGCCCAATGCAACAGAAAGGGCGAAATTGTACAGGCATTTTGCTTTTACTGCGAATTATGTAATAGAAACGGGCGGTACCACACATCTTACGCCGAATGTGCTCGTTCGTTACATCCCCAACGCACCGGTGGAATATGACTTAGGCTGCAAAGTGGATGTGCAGGATAAAATATGGTGGGCACTTAGCTGGCGGATACGGCATTTCTGGAGCTTGCAGGCAGGTTTTAAGCTGATTGATAAAATAGGGATTACTTATGCTTATGATTACTATAACGAACCTTTTTCTGATTTTAACAGTGGGAACAATGCCCACGAAATTGGCCTCAGGTTTAACCTGAAAAAATAATCCATCCTTTAAAAATTTCATTTGCCCCTGAACTTTAAACCAATTTATTATCGCTAATAATTATTCGTGTCATGAATTTTACCAAACTTTCTGAAAAAGTATTTACAACAGTATATGCAAAGCTGTTGCTACTAGGTACGTTGCTGTTTGCAACAGCATCATCTTTCGGGCAGGCACCGCCAAACGATAATGCCTGCCAGGCAACTCAGCTTACGCCCGGCACTACTTGTACTTATGTGCAAAGCACTAACGTAAACGGCACAACCAGCACTGGCACTGTTTCGCCAAGTTGTGCAGGCTTTGCTGCAGGCAGGGCCGATGTGTGGTTTTATGCAATCGTACCGGCAGGCGGCGCTCTTACTTTTGATGTTCAGGGCGGTACCATGACGGATGGCGGCATGGCACTCTACAGAGGCACTAACTGCTTTGCCCTTACGTTTGTAAGTTGCGACGGTAATAGCAGTGCAAACCCTAATATGCCCTCATTAACTGTAACAGGGCTTGTGCCTGGCAGCAGGGTATATGCAAGGGTATGGGCAGAAAATAATGTGAATGGCACCTTTGGCATTTGCGCTACTATACCAGCCCCGCCTCCTGCAAACGACAACCCTTGTGCAGCGGCCGACCTTACCGTTTCACCAACTTGCAACTATCAAACTTTTACAACGGAAAGCGCCACCAACACCACAAGTGTGCCAGCGCCTTTCTGCGCCAGTTATAATGGTGGTGAGGTATGGTTTAGGGTCGTGGTCCCGGCAGGAGTTACCGCTCTTGTTTTTGACACACAACAAGGGGTGGTAACAGAGGGAGGTATGTTAGTATATACAGGTTCGGCATGTACTGGCACATTAAACCAGGTAGATTGCGATAGTAACAGCAGCGCAAACCCCGAGATGCCTAAAATAACTGCCGGTGGCCTTACGCCAGGCGATACTGTTTGGGTAAGGTTTTGGGAAAGAGGCAATAACCACAATGGTACATTTGGTATTTGTGTAACACTTCCGCCCCCACCACCTGCCAACGACGACCCTTGTACTGCTGCTGAACTTATAGCAAGCGAAACTTGCACTTATCAGCAATTCACCAATGCTAACGCTACCGGCACATCAGGCCTTATTAGTCCGGGGTGCGCTAACTATAATGGCGGCGATGTGTGGTTCAAAGTAATAATACCTCCCGGCGGCGCACTTTCTATCGATACAGATGAGGGAACAATGACAGATGGCGGCATGGCTGTATATACTGGCACCTGTAATAGCCTTACGCTAATTGATTGTGATGACAATAGCAGCGCAAACGGGCAAATGCCTGCGATTACCGTAGCAGGCCTAACCGCTGGAGACACCCTATGGGTAAGGGTTTGGGAAAACAACGGAGACAACAACGGCACTTTCGGCATTTGTGCTAAAATTCCGCCTCCCGGGCCTGTAAATGATGACCCCTGCGGCGCCATTCAGCTAACTCTTACACCCACCTGCACGCCACAAACTTTCAGCAACGAAAGCAGTACTGGCACCAGCACCGTTGATCCGCCGTCTTGTACCACCTATAATGGAGGGGACGTATGGTTTAAGGTTGTAGTGCCGGCCGAGGGCGTTGTGGTTATTAATACTGCTGCTGGCGGTATTACTGATGCTGGCATGGCAGCATACTCCGGCACTTGCGGAAACTTAACTGAAATAGAATGTGATGATGATGATGGCGATGGCAATATGCCAAAGCTTACTTTGAGCGGGCTAACACCCGGCGATACCATTTGGATTCGTGTGTGGGAATTTGGAGGGGATTTGTTTGGCACTTTCGGTATTTGTGTAACTCCGCCGCCGCCACCTCCTGCAAACGACAATGTATGTACAGCAACTGAATTACCGGTAGAGGTTTCCTGCAATTACCAAACATTTACTACTGCCGATGCTCTCAACTCTCCTTTGCCAGACCCTGGTTGTGGCAATTATGATGGCAGTGATGTATGGTTTAAAGTAGTGGTTCCCGCTGGCGGTGCTGTGCAAATAGATACCGACGAAGGCGTAGTTACTGATGCCGCTATGGCTGCCTATACAGGCCCAGCTTGTAACAGCCTTTCACAGATAGGGTGCGATGATGATGGCAGTGCAAACGGCGATATGCCCAAACTTGTATTGACAGGCCTTACACCTGGAGATACTGTATGGGTAAGGGTATGGGAGGCTTTTAATGACAATAATGGAACATTTGGCATTTGTGCGACAATACCGCCCCCGCCACCTGCTAATGACGACCCGTGTGGTGCGGTAGAACTTCCTGTAGACCCGCTTGCATGCAACTTCCAATCATTTACAAATGAAAGCGCAACAGATACACCGGGTGCCCCCGCACCAGGTTGTGCTAACTATCAAGGCACAGATATATGGTTTAAAGTAGTGGTCCCTGCTGGCGGCGCTGTAAGGTTCAATACAGATGAAGGCCAAATGACCGATGGCGGCATGGCAATTTATAGTGGAAACTGTTCAGCGCTTACGCTCGTTTCATGCGATGATAACAGCAGTGAAAATGGGCTGATGCCCAAAATTACATTGACAGGGCTTAACCCCGGCGATACTTTATGGGTAAGGATGTGGTCAAATGGGGATGACAATAATGGCACTTTTAGTATTTGCGCAACAGTGCCCCCGCCGCCACCAGCAAATGATAACCCATGTAATGCAATACCGCTTACACCGGATTCAACCTGCACATACCAAACATATACAACGGAAAACGCCAGTGGCACACCCGGCTTAGAAGACCCCGGTTGTGCCAACTATGAGGGAGGCGATGTGTGGTTTAAAGTGGTGGTCCCATCTGGCGGTTCCTTGGCTTTTGATTCGCAAACAGGC
>CAYRRL010000180.1:0-3329 GCA_964426665.1 uncultured Ferruginibacter sp.
TAAATGTATCCAATGCCAGGTAAACCAGCGAACAATCAAAAACATAGCAAGAAACCCCTGTCCCCTGATTGGGGTAAATTGAAAATTTGTGTACTGCAGCCAGATTATTCTACATGCGATGTTGATTATAAAGACTACGACCCGCCGAGGGATTTGTCGCACCTGATACCTGCTGCCAAGTTTGACCATGTGTTGCTCAACAAACTTACTACATACAAGCAATTAAAGGAACTAAAAAAAAACAACTACAACATATTTGTCAACCTCTGCGAAGGATACCTTGAATGGGAAGTGCCTTCCATTGATGTTATTTATTTCATGGAGTTGCTGAACCTGCCTTTCACCGGGCCAACTTCTTTATTGTACGACCCGCCGAAAGAGTTGATGAAATATGTTGCTTATACTGAAGGTGTTTCTACTCCTGAATATGTTTTGATAGAAGATAAAAAGCAAAACATTGAAAGCCTGTGCAGCAAATTGCGTTACCCATTGTTTGTGAAGCCACATAAAGCAGGCGACAGCCTTGGCGTTGACCATGGCAGTTTGGTGAGGAATATTGATGAATTGAAACAAAAAGCAAATTCTATTATTGACGAATATGCCCCGCTGTTGGTAGAAGAATATGTAAAAGGAAGGGAGTTTACAGTAATGCTGGCAGCCAACCATGGCAAAGAGCCTACAGTTTTCCATCCTGTTGAATATATTTTCCCCGAAGGGTTCCAATACAAAACCTATTCTCTTAAAACATCGGAGCTGCACCCCAATGCAAACATACCAGTGGCAGAAGAAGAAATTTGTGAGCGGCTGCAAAATGCTGCAAAAAAAATATTCAAGGCGTTTAATGGTGTTGGCTATGCAAGGCTTGATTTCAGGATGAACAACAATGGCGAATTGTTTTTTTTAGAGATTAATTTTACCTGCTCCGTTTTTTATAAAGATGGCTACGAAGGCAGCGCCGATTATATACTGAAATACGATGGCTATGGGCAGGCCAATTTTTTGAAGCATATCATTGCCGAGGGCATGGCACGCCACCAACAAAAGCAAAAAAAATATTATGTGAAAGGCAGCCCTATCGCCGGTTATGGTATTTATGCATCTGAAAAAATAAATGCCAACGAACTGGTTTTCAAAGGCGAGGAGCTGTCCCAGCGCATTGTTACCAAACGCCATGTGGAAGAAAACTGGGATGTTAACCAAAAGGAAATTTTTAGAAAATACGCATATCCTCTCAGCAAAGAAGTATTTTTGCTGTGGGACAACAATCCGTGTGAGTGGGCTCCTCAAAACCACAGTTGTTTGCCCAACACAGCTTATAATGGGCTGGATGTGGTTGCTACCAGGAATATTTTGAAGGACGAAGAACTAACCCTCGACTACGCTTCTTTTCTGGATGAAAATATGGAGCCTTTTAACTGCCAATGCGGCGCCCCCAATTGCCGTGGCCTTGTTACAGGAATTGAAAACAATTCGGTAACAGAAAGGGAAGAAAGGCCACAGCTTAAACTAACCTAAACACTTCCTGTCTTATTAATCCATCTGTAGGTTTATTTGCGGCCCTGCCGTGAAATTGCAATCGTTTTACCCAAATGCAAAAGGATTTTTATGGCAAAGTTTCATATGCTGAAGAATTTATTCCTCAAACATAAATACCAATTAGTAATTACTTATTTCTTATTTACCGTAGAAACAACCGGCGGGTTATTGCGGTTTTATTTTTTTGGAGAAGCGGTGAATGGCATTATAAAAGGAAGCTACAATGGTTTAATTGTTCTTGCTGCTGCCCATCTTGTTTATTTATTGGTTGGCACTATCAGGCATATATATGACACCCGCACTTATTCAGCTATTTATACTTCAATCGTTACAAAACTGTTGAGCAAAAAATTTACTGAATACAATGTTTCAAAATTGAGCGCTCATTCAACCCTGGCAAGAGAGTTTGTTGATTTTTTAGAGCAGGATTTTGTGTATGTGCTGGAAGCTGTTTATAACCTTGTTGGCTCATTAATAATTCTATTTTTCTATGATAAGGCCATCACTGGTGTTTGTCTTCTGATATTGGTGCCGGTGATGATAGTGAGTTATATATATGGCAAGAGAATGAAAGTGTTGAATCAAAAGAAAAATGACGAACTGGAAAAACAAGTGGATGTGATAGCTACGGGCAGCAAAATAAAAATCCATAATCATTATAGCAACCTCCGCAAGTGGCAGATAAGAATCTCCAATAAAGAAGCCATGAATTTTGGCTTTATGGAATTGATGGTGCTTGTAATAATCACCGTTTCATTAATCGTATCACATAATATTCATAGCCCGGCAATGCTGGCTGGCAGCCTGTTTGGCATATATAGCTATATCTTAAAATTTGCTTCGGGGCTCGACACAATCCCTTATACAGTACAACGGCTTTCTTCGCTTACTGACATTGCTAAAAGAATTGAACTGGGCGAAGAGGGGGCAAGCGAAACTGTTGAAGAAAAAGAAACAGCCCCTTACCGCATTGCAGGGAGCAAAGTTGACGAATTAAAAATATCTGCTTGATTCATTACCTGCCGAAGTCATCCTGCAGCCTTACAATATCATCTTCGTTGCTTGGGTTTGTTGCGTCTGTGTGCTGCCATATTTCAGCTACAATACCCCAGCCGCTCAGGCCAATAAGGCGGTGCCTTTCGCCTTGTTTTAATTGAATAATATCTCCAATTTTAAGATGGGTTGTTTCTTTTTCATCGTCTGTATCGCTGGTAACAACACCGGCTGTGCCGCCAATCAGTTTCCAGATTTCTGCCCTGCGGAAATGGTATTGCCAGCTCAATCTTTTATTGGGCCCGACTACCAAAATTTTGGGGCTAAGCTTTCCTGATATAGAAAGTTCCTTTTTGCTTAAATGGGGGAAGTATAAAGAAATAAATTTTTCCGCTTCGCCTTCATCCAAAACAAAGAAGCCGCCCCATGGCCTGCTGCTGTCCATTTTATCAACAGCCAGGTTTTTATCCTTTAAATAGGCGGCAACATTTTTAAAAACTATTTCTTTGGGTGATTGTGCTGTAAAATCTAACTGCATAATTTTTTATATGGTCTTTTAAAAATACTTAACGCCCCATAAACACCATTAGTATTTGCACATCGCTTGGGTTTACGCCTGAAATACGGGAAGCCTGGCCTAAAGTGCGTGGGCGTATTCTTGTAAATTTTTGCCTTGCTTCATTACTTAACGAAACCAATTTTTCATAATTAAAATTATCGGGTATCACCAAGCCTTCCAACTGGCTCATTTTGGAGACTAGTTCTTTTTCCTTTTCTATATAGGTATCATACTTTATCTG
>CAYRRL010000180.1:3339-6458 GCA_964426665.1 uncultured Ferruginibacter sp.
TTTCTGCCTGCTCAATTGTTTCAGCATCAAAGCAACCCAAAGAACATTTTAATTTTTCTGAATTTTCAATTAATTGTGAAATGTTGATATTGGGGCGCAATACCAATTGGGCAACCTTTTGCTTTATGTTTAATGCAGACGAGCCAGCGCTTTCAAGAAATGGGTTTATATCTCCCGGCTCAAACGAAAATGAATTTAGAATTGATTTTATTTTTTCGACCCCTTCTGCTTTTGCCCTTGCCCTATCCATTCTTTCTTGCGAAGCAAGCCCAAGCCTATAGCTCAGCTCTGTCAACCGCAGGTCTGCATTATCCTGCCGCAACAATGTTCTGAATTCGGCCCTGCTGGTAAACATGCGATACGGTTCGTCGGTGCCTTTATTTATCAGATCGTCAATCAATACCCCAATGTATGCTTCGCTCCTTTTCAAAACCACTGGTTCTAGTTCACAAGACTTTTGGTGTGCATTGATGCCTGCCATCAAGCCCTGGCAGGCTGCTTCTTCATAGCCCGTAGTGCCATTTATCTGGCCGGCAAAAAACAGGTTGCTTATAAGCTTTGTTTCTAAGTTGAAGTTCAACTGTGTAGGTGGAAAATAATCATACTCTATTGCATAGCCCGGCCTGAACATTTTGCAGTTCTCAAAACCAGGCACAAGGCTAAGCGCTTTGTACTGCACTTCTTCTGGCAATGAAGACGAAAACCCATTTACATATATTTCCACTGTATTAAAACCCTCCGGCTCTACAAATAATTGGTGCCTGTCCCTCTCAGCAAAGCGGTTTATCTTATCCTCTATGCTTGGGCAATAACGTGGCCCCGTTCCCTGAATCCTTCCCTGGAACATGGGGCTTTTGTCAAAGCCTGTTTTTAAAATATCGTGTACTTGCTGACTGGTATAAGTAATCCAACAGCTTCTCTGGTTTTCGGGTTTTAGTTTGTTTACCGGCAAATAGCTAAAGCCTGCAATTTCTTCATCGCCCTTTTGTTCCTCCATTTTGGAATAGTCAAGGCTGCGGCCGTCAATCCTGGGTGGTGTGCCTGTTTTCAGCCGGTCGCTTTCAAAACCAATGCTAATTAATTGTTCAGTTATGCCTTTTGCCGCTTTCTCAGCCATCCTTCCCCCCCCGAGTCTTTTCTCCCCTATATGAATAACACCATTTAAGAAAGTACCGTTTGTAAGTACTACAGATTTTGCTTTTATCTCATGCCCCAATCCGGTTATTACACCAAAAGCCCTGTTGTCTCTAATCAATAACCCTTGCACCATATCCTGGTAAAAGTCAACATTGGGTGTTTCTTCCAGCATTTGTCTCCACTTTGCTGCAAACAACATCCGGTCACTTTGTGCCCTGGGGCTCCACATAGCCGGCCCTTTGCTCCGGTTTAGCATCCGGAATTGAATCATGCTTTCATCGGTAACGATACCGCTGTACCCGCCCATCGCATCTATTTCCCTGACAATCTGCCCTTTTGCTATCCCGCCCATTGCCGGGTTGCAACTCATTTGGGCAATTGTCTGCATATTCATTGTAACCAGCAGCACTTTGCTGCCTAAATTGGCGGCAGCCGCAGCAGCTTCACAGCCGGCATGGCCAGCTCCCACTACTATTATATCATACTCTTTAAACATTGGATTGCAAAGATATTTGTTGGGATGGCTATGCCTTATACTTTTTAAGGAATTCTATTTCTGCTTTTACCTCTTCTACACTACGCCCTTTATTCAGTAGCCCAAACTCGAATGAGGTATAATTTTCTATCATCTCTAGATATTCCCTGTTCCCATTTATAAAATCTTGTTGCCCGGAGGTGCTTATTAAGCCAGACAGTTCAATGGTATCAATCTTTTCCAGGAGTTTTTGGCAAATTAAATAGCCGGTATTCTTGTATAATTCTTCAAAATACCTTTTGCCGGCAAGTATGTCCAGCCTGTTGCCCCTGTTTTTATCAGGTTGGAATTCTTCCACACGGATATTGGTAAAGTTCCAGCACATGCGGAGTTCTTTTTCTACAGAAAAATCAAAGCAGGTTACGGGTATAATATGGTCGAATTGCCAATTCTTGGCGAAAGTATCCCAACCTGTGCCGGGTTTAAACTGGTATTCAAACCATTTCCGCATGTTTGCAATATCCAATCCAAAATAAGGCGCATACTCAAAACAGGGGTTTCTTTCAAGAACATATCTCCTGAGGGCTATTTGCCATTTTCTCTTTTCCCTGAACTTTAAAAGGCTTGGTGAAGGTTCTTGTTCATTTTGAATTGAAGGCATGTTCTCTTTTTCCACAAAGTTAATGGTTCCACAGAACACAGTTTCATCATGAAACGGTTCTTTGTGGAAACTCATTCAAAGTACTTCATGAGGTATTGGTTTTCTTTTAATCTCATCTGCTTTTGCTGAACCCTGGTCTTATCCTTATACCCACAAAGGTGAAGCACCCCATGAAAAATTACCCGGTGAATTTCATTGCTGATGGTTGTCCTTAATTGCGCCGCATTATCTTTTACCCTATCGGCACTAATATATATCTCTCCTGATACCGGTTCCCCTTTGCCCGATATATCAAATGTGATGATGTCTGTGTAATAATCATGGTTGAGATATTGCCGGTTAATGTTCAAAAGATACTTGTCAGAGCAAAAAATATAATTTAAGCAGGAAAGGCGTTTTCCCTCCTTTTTAAAAACCTCTTCAATAAATTGCTTTAAACGGTTTCTTTGTTTGAGCGTAATGGTGGAGTCTGCAAAAAAGAAATGTACTGCCATCTGTTATTTTCTTGAAATCGAAATTATCAAACAATAATGAATGAATACTTTTGCATTATGGGTACAAAGCTTTCCGAAATAGCGGCAGGTAAAACCGTGGTTGTAAAGTCTGTTGTAAAGGACGAAATATTCCTGAAGCTGATGGAAATGGGCTGTGTGCCCAGAGAAAAAATTATAGTTGACCAGATTGCGCCTATGGGCGACCCTATTTCAATACGGGTTGCCGGATACCATCTCAGCTTAAGAATAAATGAAGCAGAAAATATAGTAGTTGAAGAAATAGGCGGCCTATAAATTATTGATTAATAATTAATTATGAAAATTGGCCTCTACTTTGGCTCTTTTAACCCTA